>DATAWG010000079.1 GCA_036267355.1 Pirellulales bacterium
TGCGTTCGTGAGGGCGACCCGCTACGGAGCGCATCCTCGCTTACGCTTCGGGCTAGTGTGGCTCAACGCTGGAATTTTGGGACGGCTAAAGCGATTCGGCCGACGATTTGCCGCCCCATTACCGACCCACGATTCCAAATCGTTGCTGTGGCGCAACACAAACCCGAAGCGTTAGCGAGGGAGCGCCGCTACGGCGGCGTCGTCTCGCTGCAGGCGGCAAGCCGCATGCACATTGGATCAATGCGTTCGTGAGGGCGACCCGCAACGGAGCGCATCCTCGCTTACGCTTCGGGCTAGTGTTGGCCGCACCATTACCGACCCACGATCCCACATCGTCGCTGCGACGCAACACAAACCCGAAGCGTTAGCGAGGGAGCGCCGCAACGGCGGCATCGTCTCGCTGCAGGCGGCACAGCCGGATGCACATTGGATCAATGCGTTCGTGAGGGCGACCCCGCAACGGAGTACATCCTCGCTTACGCTTCGCGCCTAGTGTTGACGGCGACCCTGCAACGGAGCACATCCTCGCTAACGCTTCGCGCCTAATGTTGCGTCAACGCCGGAAATTTGGGATGGTCAAAGCGATTCGGGCGACGATTCGCCGCCTCACTACCGACCCACGATCCCAAATCTTTGGCGCAACACTAACCCGAAGCGTTAGCGAGGGAGCGCCGCAACGGCGGCATCGTCTTGCCGTAGGCGGCACAGCCGGATGCACATTGGATCAATGCGTTCGTGAGGGCGGCCCTGCAACGGAGCACATCCTCGCTTACGCTTCGGGCTAGTTTTGCGTCAACGCCGGAAATTTGGGATGGTCAAAGCGATTCGCGCGACGATTTTCCGCCTCACTACCGACCCACGATCCCAAACAAATGGAAGTCGGGAATTGGTACAGGCGTTGGAGAAGCTGAGCCGCGAAGGCAAGCGCCGTGCTCGATGAACGACACTCGCCGTCGCCTGCGTAGTTGGAACAGGAGGGGGACAGCGGTTGCAGCGCGTTTGATCAAACCGTGGCGCTAGCGGCGCGGTCGTAGCGATTTTGCCGAGTATTCCATCCGTTTCATCGGTGTGATCCGTGGTTATCTTTCGCATCTTGCGTCGCCGAAACGCTTCGCCGTCGCGCGCCGTTCAAGCTATGCTTCGAATGCCTGCCCCGATCCGGCTCCATAGCCGTGATTCCGCATTACGGCAAAAGAGCGCCCACCTGCATTTCCCCCCTGCACACCCCGTGGATCATTGAACGGTTCCCCATGGAATCAATTCTTGCTGATTTGGCGCGCGAGGATTCGCCGAGCGGCACGCGATCCCCTGTCGACACGTTTCAGCCGCTGGCAGACGCCATGCCGGACGCGCTGGTGATCGTCGATGCGGAGGGGTGCATCGATTTGATGAATTCGCAGACCGAGCAGATGTTTGATTATCGGCCCGAAGAATTGCTCGGCCAGCCGATCGAACTGTTGATTCCGGAGCGTTATCGGGCAAAACATTTCGCCCACCGCAACGGCTACATCGCGTCGCCCATGGTGCGGCCGATGGGAGCGAAGATGGATCTGTTGGGGCGCCGGCGGCGCGGGAACGAGTTCCCGGTCGAGGTGAGCCTGTCGCCATTTCCGACGACCGAGGGCACGTTCGTCATTTGCACGATTCGCGACACGAGCGAACGCAAGGCTGCCGAAACCAAGCTGCGCAAAACGGAAGCCCGCTACCGCACGCTGCTGGAAACGATTCCGGCCGTCACGTTCATGGCTTCGCTCGACGGCGGGGCCAACGAGATGTATGTCAGCCCGCAGATCGAGACGATGCTCGGCTTCAGCCAGTCGGAATGGCTCGGCGACCCGGTGTTGTGGTATCGGCAATTGCATCCCGACGACCGCGAGCGATGGCACAGGGAATTCGCTCGCACGTGCGCCGTCGGCGAGCGGTTCTGCTCCGAATATCGTTTCATTTCGCGCAGCGGAAGCGTGGTTTGGGTGCATGGCGAAGCCACCTTGGTGCGCAACGACGACGGCACGCCATCGTTTCTGCAGGGCATCGCGTTCGATATCACCGAGCGCAAAGCTGCCGAAGAAATGATGCTCCGCTCGCAATCGGATTTGGAGCGCCGCGTCGAAGACCGCACCGTCGATCTGGCGCGGTTGAATCAGGAGTTGCAGACTGAAATCGTCGAGCGGCGAAAAGCGGAAGAGCAGCGCACGCGCTACGTCGCCCAGCTAGAAGACGCGTCGACCCGCATCGAAGAGCAATCTCGGGCCGTCCATGCGGCTCGCGAACGGGCCGAAGTGGCCAATCAAACCAAGAGCGCATTCCTGGCCAACATGAGCCACGAAATCCGCACCCCCATGACCGCCATCCTGGGCTATACCGATCTGCTGCGCGAATCGGTCACCGACGATGCAAGCCGCATGGCCATCGAAACCATCAGCCGCAACGGCAACCACCTGCTGAGCATCATCAACGACATCCTCGACCTGTCGAAAATCGAAGCCGGCAAGATGACGATCGAATCGCTCCGCTTCAGCCCGCGGCAATTGCTCGCCGATGTTCAGTCGTTGATGCAAGTGCGAACGCAAGGAAAAGGGATCAAGCTCGAAGTGGTCCAAGAAGGCGTGCTGCCCGAAACCATCCTCACCGATCCGACGCGGCTGCGGCAAATCCTGGTCAATCTCGTGGGCAATGCCGTCAAGTTCACCGAATCGGGCGGCGTGAAATTGGCCGTTCGGCTCGTCCAGCAACGGGCGCCGGTGCTGCAATGGGATGTCGTCGACACCGGCATCGGCCTGACGCCGGAGCAGCAGCAATCTCTGTTTCAACCGTTCACCCAAGCCGACAATAGCACGGTCCGGAAATTCGGCGGCACCGGCCTTGGCCTCACGATCAGCAAGCGCCTCGCCGAATTGCTCGGTGGCGACGTGACAGTCGTCGAGTCGCAAATGGGCGTCGGCACGACATTCCGCTTGACGATTGGCACCGGTCCGCTCGATGGCATTCACCTGTTGCAACCGACCGATTCGCTCGCCGCGCTGCCCGAGCCGCCCCGCGATCGCGCCACCGCCATTCAATTCCCCGAGGGTTGCCGAGTTTTGTTGGCCGAGGATGGTCCCGACAATCAGCGGCTGATCAGCTTCGTGCTGAAGAAAGCGGGCGCCGAGGTGATCGTCGCCGAAAACGGTCAACAAGCGGTCGAATTGGTGGCCGCGGCCGAACAGCCGTTCGACGTGATCCTGATGGACATGCAAATGCCGATCATGGACGGCTACACCGCCACGGCAAGCCTGCGCCGCAAGGGCTATACAAGGCCGATCATTGCCCTGACGGCACACGCGATGTCGGGCGATCGCGAAAAATGCATTGCCGCCGGCTGCAACGACTACGCCACGAAGCCGATCAACCGCTTGCACCTCATCCAACAAGTCGCCCGCCAATTGCCGGCCGCAATGGCACGCTGAGCGGCGGCCCGCTGGACGACCGCGAGTCAGCCCCGCATCTGCGATTGCGTCGCGGTCTACTTAGCCCGGCGCCCCCGCGGCGGATGCCGTCGACGTGATTTTCAAGCCTCTTGCCGTTTGGGCGCGCTTCATCCCGCGGTTCCTTTGGCGGCCGGCAAGGGTGGGCTTGCAGCTTTCGTCCGGCTATGATTGATGGCGAATCGTTGGTTTGTTCTCGAATCGCCGTTGTTGGAGGCATCGTTCGTGGCTGGTCGGTCGTTTCGCATGTATGGCAAGAAGCGGGGGAACCGGCGCACCGGCTCGAAGGCGCTCGCCAGCGTCGGCGAGGCCGTGGTGTTCGCGTTCTTCTTCGTGCTCGGAACCGGATTCATGGTGCTGCTCGTGCGGATGCCCGTCTTGCCCGAGTGGCGGGTGAACCACGATTTCGTCGAAACGACCGGCGTCGTCGAGCGCGTGCAAGTCAGCCAGCCGACCGATGGCTCGCAGGGATACCGGGCGGCAGTGCTGATTCAATACAACGCCGGCGGCAAAACCCGTCGGCATTGGACGTACGACATCAGTTTCGACACGGCCTGGGCATCGTCGAGCGATCGGCAAAGCCAACAGGCATTGATCGATCGGTTCGTGCCCGGCAAAGCATATCCGGTTTGGTACGATCCGCGCGATCCGGATACGGTCGTGGTGGCGCGGGGCTATAGCGGATGGCTCTGGTCGCTCTTGCTGTTGCCGGCTTCGTTTATCGTGATCGGCGGCGGGGGGTTGATCTACGCGGGCTTGCAGTGGGGCAAGTCGGCGGAGCGGTTGGCCGCCCAAGCGCAGCTCGCTCCGCGATTCGAGCAGTTCGACGATTCCGCCGCGGCAAAGGACTTTCCGAACGTTCCCCGCGACGCCAATCTCACCAACAGCCCCGGCACGCGACTAAAATATCGCCTGCCGATCATCACCACGAACGGCTGGCGGCTGGCGGCGCTGACGCTCTTGGCGCTGGTCTGGAACGGCATCGTCGTGGCTCTATTGGTGATGGCCGTGCGGCGCGCGATCTCGGGGCGGCCGGATGTGTGGCTGTTCGTATTCGTCGTGCCGTTTCTTGCGGGCGGTTTGGGGTTGATCTATTTCCTTGTACGGCAGGCGGTGATCGCTTCGGGTGTGGGGCCGACGCAATTGGAGGTATCCGATCATCCGCTCTTTCCCGGGCGGCATTATGATTTGCTCCTTTCGCAAATCGGACGGTTGACGATGAAATCTTTGGCGGTCGATTTGGTTTGCGAAGAGCAAGCCACGTTTCGCCAGGGCACCGACACACGCACGCACACCTGCCGCGTTTACCAGAAGCGAATTTTCGATCGGCAAGCGTTCGACATTCCCCAGGGCTTGGCATTTCAACAGCAATGCCGCGTCGAGATCCCGCCGGAAGCGATGCATTCGTTGCAGGCGGATCATAATCTGGTGCAATGGAAATTCGTCGTCCGCGGCGAAGCGGGAGGCTGGCCGCCGTTCGAACGAAGCTTTCCGATCGTCGTGTATCCGAATCCGGCCGGTGGACGCCGGCCGGAAGCGATTTCAAAACCGTGGCGACAGGAGGAGAGTCCCCATTTTTCCCACAAGGCGCCGCTCAATGGGGACAGTCTGCGGCTTTGAAACCGGTTCCATGAAAACCCTCGTTCACAACCACGCTGTCGGCCGTTTCATGCGCGAACCGCTTTGCAGCATTGTGCTCGATAAATCGCAACGAATTCATCAGCCGGGCGAAATGCTGCGCGGCGAATATCAGATCGACGCGGTCGATCCGGCCGATATTCTCGCGGTCGAGCTTTCCGTGTTGTGGTACACCGAAGGCAAAGGGGACGAAGATCTGGCCGTCCACTATTTCGAACGCCATACGCCCGACGACGGCGGGCCTCCGATGCTCCATGAGTTGCACCGCTTTGAGGTCGTGCTTCCGAACAGCCCGCTGAGCTACGAAGGTGTGTTGATCAAGCTGCGTTGGTGCGTGCGGCTGCGCGTGTTTTTGCGGCAAGGGAAAGATGTTATTGCGGAGCGCGACTTTCAATTGGGCGAAGTACCCTACGCGCGGCCGGTGAAAACCTGACGGATCAGTGCCTTGGGTGCCATCCCCGACGCCCTGAGTGCGCATGCCGCCGGATGCGATACACATCCCCGCGCAAAGCCGTGGGCATGGCACTCGCCGCTACTCGATAGCTACCGATGAAATCAACCTTTGACGCCTCGTTGGCGGACAATCCTTTTACGAGCCGGCGGATTCGGCCGGGGGCGATTCCGTTTCAATTTCCGACCGGCCTCAACGCCGCGGCGCTACTGGCCCGACTGGCTCGTCTCGGTTGGCGAGGGGCAATCGTCGGGCCGCACGGCACCGGCAAATCGACGTTGCTCGCTGCCTTAATGCCGGAACTCGCTCGGGCTGGTCGCGAGGTCCGGTCGATCTCGCTTCGCGATCGCCAACGACGGTTGCCACGTGAGTTTCTTGCCGGTTTGAAGCCGATCGAACGGCGAGAGCTCCGAACGATCGTCATTGTCGATGGCTATGAGCAGTTGAGTTTTTGGAGCAGTTGGAGGTTGCTCCGGCAGTGCTGCACGAATGGGGCTGGGCTATTGATTTCGGCTCACCGGCAGACCGCGCTGCCAACGTTATTTAGCACCTGCCCAGATTTCGCCGTGGCCGAGCGAATCGTCGGGCGCTTGCTTGCCGGCGCGAGCGGCGCTGATGCCGCGGCGATCGGGCCGACACCAATTCGGCGCGAGGTTCTTCACCGGTTATGGCTGAATCACCGCGGGAATCTCCGCGAGACGTTGTTTGATCTCTACGATGCTTTCGAACGCCAACGCGACGATGGTTGTTCGAATTGCTAGCGATGCCTCGTTAAGATGCGCAAAGATTGCCGACAACTTCTGTCGCTTGTGACGGATATGCCGCAAAGTTGGCCGGCCGGGCCGTCGATTTAGTCTCTAGGGCCGTGTGTTGCAGGCCAAGGCGAGCCAAGCGGCTCGCCGCCAATTCGTGCGCCGCCTCGTCTCGCGCCGCACGGTGATCCACATCCGTCGGATGCGGATAAGGTGACGAGGCGATGGCCGTTCGCCATTCGAACTCAAATGGCGGCATCCGCGAAAAAATGAGCAACCCACGAATTGGAAGATCGTGTTGGTCCGCTGTTGCGGCGATGGGCCTGCCGCTTGTGCTGGCCGTGGGTTGCACGACAGTCAGGCCTGCCCCAGCGACGAGCTCGCCGGCGGGCAACAGCGCGGCCACGACCGCGAGTTCGATCGCGCCGGCCCCCATTCCAGCGCCTAGCCCGCCGCCAGAGATTCGGCAACCGACGACCTACGCGAATCCAATTCGGCCGCCTGCGATCGGTCCGGATCCATTGATCCACCTCACTGCATATGCGCCCGGCAGCGAGGCGACTACCGTACCGCCGCCATTGCCGAGCACCGAGCCGCCGCCTGCGAATGCCGAACTGCCCGCGGTGCGCGCGGCGCAGCCGCCGGCCAATGCGCCGCCTGCCGTCCCCGACAACGGCCAACTGCGAATCAAATTGAATGGTCCGGATGCGCCAAGTCGTTCGATTCCCGGGCCGAACCCTCAGCCGATGCCGATGCCGGGGTCAATCGTCGCGCCTGCGAACGTGCTGCCCAATCTGCCGCCCGGCGTGCCGCCGCCGGAGTCGCTGTACCCGCCGAACGCCGACGTCTTGCCGGTCGACTTGGCGACCGCGTTGCGACTGACGAATGCCAACAACCCGACGATCGCATTGGCCCGCGAACGTGTCGCAGAAGCGTATGCCGCCGAGCGGATCGCCGACGTCGCGTGGCTACCGAATCTGCAAGGCGGAGCCAATTACAACCGCCACGATGGCCGCGACCAGACGACGCAAGGCCCGATCATCACCGTGTCGAAGCAAAACCTGTTTATCAACGGCGGAGCGACGCTTGAATGGCGAACGTCGGACATTCTCTTCGGCCCGCTCGTGGCGGCGCGCTTGGTCGACGCACAAAGCGCCGCCGCTCAGGCCACGAGCGCCCAAATCCAATTGGATGCCGCGGAAGCCTATCTCGATCTGTTGCAAATCCAAGGCGCGCTGGCCGTCAATGCCGACACATTGACGCGCACCACGGAAATGCTCAACAACGCCGCGGCCGCCGATAGGGCAGGACTCACAAAAACCGCCGGCGATATCAATCGGGCCCGCGCGGAATACGACATTCGACGGGAACAGCGCGTGCAGCTTGAAGGAAATCTCGGCATCGCATCGGCACGGCTCGCACATATCCTGCTGTTGCGGCCAACGGTGCTGTTGCGACCGGCGGACATGAAAATCGTGCCGATCACGTTGGTGCCGGAAGGCTCGAATCCAGATCAACTTGTCGATGTCGCGATTTCCACTCGTCCGGAAGTGCAAGAAGGTCGAGCGATATCCGCCGCGGCCATGGCCCGCTTGCGGCAAGCGCGGCTGGCGCCGTTGTTGCCGCACGTCGATGTTACCTATTTCGGCGGCGAGTTCGGCGGCGGCGTCAATTCGCAGATGGGAGATTTCGGATCGCGCGGCGATGGCGAGGTCGATATTTACTGGCAACTGCAAAATCTCGGCGCCGGCGACGTAGCCCAAACTCGCGAGCGCGAGGCCCAATTCGGCGAAACAAATTTCCAACTCGCCGAGATTCGTGCCCAGGTTGGCGAGGAAGTAACTGCCGCGTATCGCCAAGTGCAGGCCAATCGCCGTAGTCTCGATTCGGCCGAGCAAGCGGTTCGGCAGGCCATCGAAACATGGCGCCGGTTGCGGGCTGCGTCGTTTGGCATGGCCGGCAACGGAAACCTCTACGATCCGCTCGAACCGTTGATTGCCGAGCGCGATCTGGACCAGGCTCGAACGGCTTATCTGAACGCCGTAGTCGGCTACAACAAGGCGGAATTCCGTTTGTTCTGGGCAATGGGGCAGCCGCCGCTCAACGCACCGGCCGACGCGCATATGCGTTCCGTCGCCGTGCCCGTCGTGCCCGAGCCGGGTGCGGAAGAGGTGCCACCGCCGGCCCAAATACCGCCGCGCCAATTCCCTCCGCAGCGATGATCGCCAACGGCGGCATTTTAGGTTTTGAGGTCAAATTGTCGCAGAGCGACTCGTTTCGCTTGCGTGCCGTAGAGCGGTTTCACGAATTGCGGCCATTCGGCAATTGAAAGTCGTGGCGGCTGGCGAGCGGCATCGGCTGTTGGTCCCATCTGATCTTTTTTCCGGCATGTTTGATCGCACTCAGGCTAACTGTGCTACCGTGCAAAGGACCAATTGCACGTGAATCCGCGCCGGCAATGATCGCCACGCCACTAGTCGATCAGCTGTTCCAGCGGCGATCGGAGTTGATCTTCGGGCTCTCCGGCCGCGGCCGGGTTTGCGAGCTTGGCCATCGCCGCGGCTCCGAATCTCGCTGCCGCGGAGCTTAACGTGAGGTCCATTGGCGAATTCGCGATTGAACAGCGATCGAGATGTCGCGAATGGGAGACCGCGCCGGTCGCCTGCCACCTTTGTCCGGCTTGTCGGGGTGGATTATAGGAGGCTGCTTCATCCCTTGGTAGGGAATTTCGGAGGGCACGGCGAAGGCGCCGGAAGCGCGTGGTCCTATTCGGCAGCGGATGGGGTCGATTGAAGTTTGCGTCGCGCGGCGGCTAGAATGGGGTGGTGGTGTTTTTCTGTGTTCCTGTTCCTGCCTGGCGGCTGGGTGAGCGATCGGCGTGTTCAAGTCGCTCGGCCCCCGCCGCTGTTTCCCGCCTTTCGCCCTGGGTGATCGATGGTCGTAAAGCCGCTTCGGCTCCGCCGGAAAATGACTTCCGATTTTCGAACCCCTCGCCCTGCCCTCTCCGTCAAGGGGAGCGGGGGCTGTGGAGAAGTTGTTTTTCGTCCGCGCGTTTGTTGGTTGTTGGCCGCCGTCGCCTTTGTTCTTGGTTCGGCCGCAAGCCGAAGCGTTGCGGCCGAAGCACTGTATACCGCGGTGATGAGCAACGGCGAGCGCATTAGCGGCGGGCATCTGAGCAATTGGGGAAATAGCGACCAGCCCAAAATCAACGGCCGGCCGTTGCACGATCAGGCCAATCCGATTCGCTGGCTGCGGCGAGAAACAGCCGATCAGCCCGCGTTGCCGACGGCGTATCTCGAGATGGTCGGCGGCGACGTGATGCCGGGCCGAGTGATTGGCATGGGGGCCACTTCGACGGTTCAGGAAGGTGAGTTGGGCTCGTTTCTATCGGTCGAACCGACGACGCCGGTCAACCGCCCCGACGGGCCGCCGCGCGGCACGGTGCGGATTCTGACGCGCTGGCTGCGGCGGATCGTTTGGCAGCGGCGGAGCCACGACCAATACGAACCGTCGACGCTGTTTTTCAAAGACGGCCGGCAGTTGGCGTTTCGCTCGATTCGCTTTCGCGACGACGCCTTGTCGGTGCTCACCGACAACGGCCGCCGCGAGGTACCGATGGCCGACGTCGCGGAGTTGCACATGCCGCGTATCGATTGGTGGAACGCCTATTTCGAGCAATTGGCTCTTCTGACACCCTATTGCAAACTGCGGCTGCTGCGATTGGAAAGCCTCGACGGGTTGCGGGCCACCGTTTCGCCCGACCGGGTGGAGGTGGTGCCGTGGGGAGATGCGAACAATCAAGACTTTTGGTACCAGGCGGTGCAACCGGCGTGGTCAATGGATGCGCTCTTCTTGCGACATGCCCGGATTCTGATGCGGCAATATTTTGGTCCGCACGAAGTGCCGCTTTCGATGATCGAGCCAAGTCAAATCCGCCTCCGCTCGGCGATGGCCGTCGGTTGGCGGCCGCTCGTGGACCGCAACGTGCAGGGCGGCCCGCTCATCAGCGGCGATAAAGAATTCGGCTGGGGACTCGGCACGCAGGCCTATACCGAGATGGATTTCCCGCTGCCGAGCTGCGCGGTGTCGTTCCACAGCACGGTCGGTTTGGATCGGGTGGTCGGCAGCGGCGGCTGCGCCCGGGCGATCGTCTATGCGCAAAAAGCGGAAGGCCAACCGCTCTACCGCAGCGATCATCTCATCGGTTCGCAAAAACTGGCCGACACGGGTCTATTGCCGCTCAACGGCAACGTGCCGAATGCGCAGTTGGTGATCGTCTCGCATCCCGACAGTGCCGATCGGCCGGCCGGGGCCGATCCGCTCGACATTCGCGACGTGGTCGATTGGCTCGAACCGCAGCTGAATCTCGACTTGGAAAAGCTGCGGGCGGAAGTGCGGAGCCGGCTCGTGCGGCAATTGCCCGGCCTCGACGGCTGGACCGTGGCCGACGGCGACGATGGGCGAATGACATTCGACGCCCGCTGGGACAAGGTGACGCGATCGTTTCACTTCGAATTTCGGCCCGAGGCTTCGGCGGTCGTGCTCAAGCGCTCGCTGCGGATCGAGCCCGCACAAAATTGGCTATTGCTCTACGTAAACCGAAACGCGGAAGACGGCATCACCTCGCAAACCGACGCCGTCGTTCGCATCGACGGCAAGCCGGCGGGCGAATTCAACGTGCCGGCGAGGTGGGAAGACGATCCGCCGCCGCTCAAGATTCCGGTCGACAAATTTCAGGGCCAGCAGATTGCGCTCGAAGTGCGGCTGGTGTCGCGCGGCAAGAAATCGTATGTCGATTGGCGGTCGGCCGAGATCGTCGATCGATTGCCGACGCTCGCCGAAGTGTTCGAAGACGAAGTGCAACGGCCGACCAGGCTGGCGGCCGTCGACGGCGATGCCGCGGTCGTCACGATCGATCGCTATTCCGGCACCGCCTGCATCAAGCTCTCTCCGAAAGGAAAGCAGGAGGCCCGGGCGGTGCTCGGAAATCTGAATCTGCCGATTCGCGAGCATCCCCGCTTCGGCGAATACCGATATCTTTGCTTCGCTTGGCGCAAGAGCGGGGGCCAGCAGATCGGTCTTGATTTGGACTATGTGCTCACCGACCTGGGCCAAACCCATCAGAAAGACCGCTGGCGGCGCGTGGACCGGATCAAGCAGCTACGAACCATCAAGGACAACCGGCGGCAAGCGGAAGATCTCGTCAAAATGCGGCAAAAGGATGCGAACAATAGCGATCCAAACGTCCTGGCACAACTGCGAAAATTGCAACGACATCTCGATCGGCTCAAGCAGATAGAGGCACAGCTTCAAGCGCAACAAGATGCCCTCGATCAGGAACTCACGGGCGCGGCCGGCGCAGGAGTGCGCTCGCATTTGGAATATTACACCGGCCGAGACGTGACGCTGCCGATCGACACGCGCGGGATAAAGCTGGCCGACACCGCGCCGCAACAATGGACCATCGTCACCCGCGACCTGTTCCAGGAGTCGGCCGGAGGGGGACAGTTAACGGGGATCGCCCTGGTCTGCCCCGACGGCGACTATGCCCTGTTGGACCACGTTTATCTAGCCCGCGCGCCGGAAGATTTCAGCCAATGCCCGCCGCAAGCGGCGCCGATCACCACGAAATAGCAGTTCAACATCGTGCGGCTTATTTTGGCTCGGTTGTCGGCGGTGTAGTTGTCGGCGGTGTAGTTGAGGGCGGCGCAAGTGCCGGCGGCACGGTTGCAGGCGACTGAGCGACTGGCTTTGTGGGTGCCGCAGCCGGTTTCTTGCCATCGGGCTTCACGAGCGGCCGCTTGTCGAAATCCGGCGGCTGCAGCGTCACGCCGCGCAGGTCCATCACTGCCAGTCGTGGCTTGTCTTGAACTCGGACCGACAGCGTGTAGATGCCCGGCTTGGCGAACTCGAATGTGCCGGGGCGGCGAAGCCGAAATTGGCGGAAGCTGCCGGTCCCTTGCACTTTGTCTTTCAGAATCTGGTCGCCAACTTCGACCGTGTAGTGACTTCCCGCGCTTTCGCGATCGCACGATTCCGCGAGATCGACGACAAGCTTGCCCGGCTTCGTGATTTCAAATTCCCAACTG
The DNA here is from genome assembly GCA_036267355.1 of Pirellulales bacterium. NCBI lineage: Bacteria > Pseudomonadati > Planctomycetota > Planctomycetia > Pirellulales > Pirellulales bacterium. The sequence goes on from DATAWG010000079.1 coordinate 12,395, forward strand.
ACCCAATCCTCGGCATTGAACCAATATCCGAGCGTCCCCTTCTGCTTTTCGTAGTGCAGCTTGGCACCGTGGATCGTGGCATCGCGGGCGGGAAGAATCACGCGGCCGTCGGGCAATTGTTTGATGCGCTTCGGCTCGTCGGCTGGCTTTTCAGCGATCTTTTTCGTCGGTTTTTCGTCCGCTACCGCCGCTCGCGAAACTAAGATCACGCACAGCGACGCGAGCCAAAACAGCCAACGAGCCCGCAGCAGCGAAAAAAGATTTTTCATCGTTATCACAATTTATTGTTTCAGGACCCCGCAGCGCTGGCAACGAAACACGATACTCCCTTGCTAGCGCTGCGGGCTCCGGGCGGCGCTTGGATATTGCCAAATCCCAGTTCGCCTCGAGGCCGCGCGAGTATTCCCGAACATCAAGCGACGATTGGCTGCCGACTCAATCGCCGTGCAATTGCCGTAGCCGCGGCGAAATGCGCAGCAGCAATTGCACGCGCTCGAATTCGTCGAGCCAATCTTGCACCACCGCCGCCGTCAGCGCCGCTCCAGGCGGGACGATCCCGGTCGGGCAAGATGACCCAAGCTGATCGACGGCCATCTGGCGGTATTTGGAGATTGTCCGATCGCCATACCAACCCACCAGTTGGCCATCCTCGCTGAGAAACACGACGACCGGCACCCGCCCGCCGCCGCAAATCTTCAATTCGCCGGCCAGATCGGGATCGGCATCGCGATCCATGAACCGAAGCTGAATCGCGGGGGCGGCATGCGCAAAGTGGTCGAAGATCGGGCACTGGTTCACGCAATCGCCGCACCATGTTCCAGCGACGCAAAGCACTTTCATCTCGCGGCGAAAATCCTTCAGTGCGGCCAACTGCGGTTCGCTTAATTGAATCGACGCATGCATCGTCGCCCAGCGGCGGCAATGCTCATCGCTGCCGTGGGCCGCGAGAAACTTTTCATAAGAAAGAGCCCGCTCGAATTTCGCCGCAAAATCGAACATAAAATTTCGTCCGGTTGGATGGATTTCGCAAGATGCCGATGGCCAATTCTATACCGAAATGCCGTCGATGGGAAAACAAGAGCGACAGCGCCGACGAACCAACCCTTGGCCTCGAAAACAGCACGCCGGGCGACAAAACTGGCTTGTCGGGCACCCACGCATCAAGCGAAAGCGCCTCGCTGCCGGACAAAGCCCGAAGTGGCGCCCGCACAAACGATCATCAACAAAAAACGGCGCCGCTCGCGGATTTCCGGAGCGGCGCCGTTGAGGACCGTCTGACGCTTTTCTACGGATGTTGCCCCTTGCCGATCTTCGCCGCCAGGCCGAGCACTTTCAACACGCCCTCTTCGGCCTCGATCCGATAGGTGGCGCCATTTTCGATCATCTTCGCGTTGATCTTCAAATGGTCTTTGCCACCCGTGGCGGCCAAGATCTGGGCGATCGCGGAGGTCGCTGGATTGCCCGGCTGAATCGTGTCGACGAATTTGACGATCGGCGTCAGTGCCACATTCATTTGAAACGGCGGCAAGGTTTCGCTCGCATCGGCACTCGACTTGTCGATCACCGATTTCAACAGCGCGACGCTTCCCTTTCCGAAGGCGACATAGGTGCTATGATCGCCGACCGCGAGATACACATCGAGCGTATCGCCGAACAACTGCTTTCCCTGCGCGTCGTTCATCGGGATTGCCACATTGTGGAATCGGACGCCCTTATAGGTCTCGACATCGAATTTGACGGGCGGGAAGTTCGGATCAGCCTGACCTAATTCGACGAGCTTCTTGAACATCTTTTCAACTTCCGATCCATCGCTTACAAAGCCGCCGGCGGCGAATGTCAGCGCGCTCGGGTCGAGAATCAAGGCGGCGCCGCCGTCGATCTTGCCTCCCTTGATGGTGCTTTCACCGATGTCAAACAGTTGGTCGACCAATTGCTTGGCGGCCTTCTGCGTCGTTTCATCGGAGAGATTCGGATCCTTTTCGAGCTGTGCCATGACCTTCGTGCGGCCGGCCTTCAGCATGTCGGTCAGTTGTGCGATGTCGTCGGCGCCCAGCTTTTGAGAAAAATTGAGATTGAAAGCGGCATTCGGCTGCAAGAAACCCGCGAAATCGGATTTCCCGCTGCTCTTTTCGCCGGCAGCCTTTGCCAGCTTAGAATCGGCGACAAACGTGACCGTGGCGTCCAAATGCACCGCCTTGGCCTCAGTGTCGACCGCCAAGCCGAGCGTCAATTGATCGAGATCGTGGGCAACCTGATCAAGCTGCTTGAGAATCGCCTGGGTCGAACCTTTGCGCAACGCGAAATCGTTTTCATCCTCGCCCGGGCGTTGTTGCAGCGACGCTTCGGCTCCCATCTTCACCAGATTCATGAACATGTCGCGCATTTGCGGCGGAATATTTTGAACATTCACCCGCAATGCGGCGCCATAGTCCTTATCCAATCCGCCGAGCAACTGCGATGGATCGACCGGAAGCGATTTGATGAGATCGGGCTCGTTCGAGAAAACGGCCCAGCCCCCCTTCTGTTCGACGCGCACCGGACCTTGCGGGCTCGTGATCTCGAACGATCCGTCTCCCTTATCGGCCGCCGGCAACGGCAACGAGCCGAGCAACGCCTTCAGATCCGTCGATCCGACGAAACCGACGAACTTCGGCTGGCCGCCCGCATCGAATACCAACGCCAATCCGATCGGCTTGGTCTTGTCGAGCCCCTTGATGCCCTGGCCACCGTTGAGCTGCGCCGAACCCTGCTCGAATTGCTTCGGCAACTCGGGCATGTCGGCCACTTGAGCGATAAAATTGAGATCGGCTGAAAGGCTGTCGTAAGACGGGAGCGATACGACGACGACCGGCTTGAGCTCATCCGCCTTGAGCTGGGAATTTCCCGCCAGCAATAAGGCCAGCGACAGGGTGGATAGCAGTAACTTTCGCACGGTGACAACCTCCAGAAAATAAATGATCCAAGCCGGGCAATTGACCGCTGCAATCGGCGAAGCGATTCGCGCTCGCTCGCTCGGCAGTAACCGTTCCGCTGCAAAACAGTACCTTCGCCGCACGGGCCGAGTTTCGCAAGTGCTAAAAAATCCAGGAAAAATGTGGCCGGCAGTTGCGGGTGGGAAACGGTTGGTGAATAATAGCCACGCTCGCCGATCGCGCCGACTTCGCGAGATCGCGCCCGCGCAACTACACCCATTGCTTGCCCAGGCATGGGTAGACGACGGGTCGGGCGCACGGAATGCGCAAAAGAATGGCTTGGCGAAGACGGCCCCAGGAAGAATTCGACTGCCGAATCAATCCGGTATGCTGCGCTCAACGACCGCGGATGCAATCGCATTGAACCCCAATCGAGATCCCATCGGACGAAACCGCAATCGGAGGGGGCCACGCGCAGTAGGCCATCCATTTCGCCGTTGCGCGTGCTTCCAGTCCGCCGCGAAATCCTCCCCTCCTTATTTCCCGCTCGGAGCCGACGATGAGATTCACGTCCAAGCTTTTCGCAGGCCTTGCCGCCGGCGCGATTCTGCTGGTTGCCCACAACGTCTATTCCGCCGACGAAGCCAAGGCGTCCGACGAACCGAAGCCCGACAAGGAGGGCTACTACAGCCTGTTCGACGGCAAGACGCTCGACGGCTGGAAGGTGGGCAACAACGCCGCGTCGTGGAAGGCCGAAGATGGCGTGATCGAGGTCCACGGTCCTGGCCCGTCGCATATATTTTATGTCGGCCCGGTGCATAACCACGATTGGAAGAATTTCCATCTGAAGGCGATGGTAATGACGTTCCCGCACGCGAATTCGGGAATCTATTTCCACACGAAGTATCAAAAAGCGGGCTGGCCCGACGACGGCTTCGAGGCCCAGGTGAATGCAACGCACAGCGACTGGAAGAAAACCGGCAGCCTGTATGATGTGAAAGACATCCGCGACCCGCATCACGTCGACAACAAATGGTTTGAGTACGACATCATCGTCGAAGGAAAACACGTCGTGCTGAAGATCGACGGCACGACGGTATGCGACTGGACCGAACCGGAAGGTTTCAAGCCGCCGAAGGGCCATCCCGGCCGCTATCTGCACCACGGCACTTTCGCCCTGCAAGGCCACGACCCCGGCAGCAAGACGTATTTCAAGGATATCCGCGTCAAAGCGCTGGATGATTGAAGTGGGACGGGCCGAATTCGTTCGCGGATTGCAGTGGTAGTCTGTATATTGGGAAGCAGTGGTTAGCGATTCGCTCGCCATCCTGCCCTCCTTTTATTCCCACCCCTAGCCTCTCGAACGCTTACAAGCGTCCCCCGATGACGAAGCCGTTGCGATGTTGCGCCCCCTTGGTGTTGCTGCTTCTGGCGGCGTGGCGGCCGGCGGTTCGGGCCGAGGCAGCGGCCGCCGTGAGCCCCGGCGCCGGGCAACAAGCCGCCGTTCTCGCACCCCTCGAATCGCTCGTCGGGCTGCCGAATGCCGAAGTCGCGCCGCTGTTTGCCAAACGGGTGCGGCCGCTGCTGGCCACCTATTGCCTCGCTTGCCATTCCGTGAAGGAAAAGAAAGGGGAGCTGGATCTCGAGCGGTTCGCTTCCATCGACGTGGCCCGGACCGATTTGAAGCCCTGGCAATCGGTCGTCGAAATGCTGGATGCGGGCGAAATGCCTCCCAAGGGAAGACGACAGCCGACCGACGCCGAACGAAAATGGCTCATCGATTGGACCCGCCGTTGGCTGGATCTGGAGGCCCGAGCTCGGGCCGGCGATCCAGGCCGTGTCGCCCTGCGGCGGCTGAGCAATGCCGAATATAATTGCACGGTCCGCGATTTGACCGGCGTCGATCTTCAGCCCGCGCGCGAGTTTCCCGCCGACGGGGCGGCGGGCGAAGGCTTTACCAATGCCGCTGAAGCGCTTTCGATGTCGTCGGCATTGGTCGACAAGTATCTCGCCGCGGCGAAGAGCATTGCCGACCATGCCGTGATGCTGCCCGACGGATTTCGCTTCTCCCCGTCGTCACACCAGCACGATTGGATCGACGAATCGCTGCTGGCGCTGCACCAATTCTATGACCAGTTCATCGAGGCCGATGGCCGCATTCCGCTGCGGCGTTATCTCGCGGCGACCCTCCGATATCGGATTGAATTCGCCGCGGGGACGAAGTCGTTTGCCGAGGTCGCACGGCAGGATCATCTGAGCGCGAAATATCTCGAAATCTTATGGCACGCGCTCGCCGATTCTCGGCCGTCGCTCGTGCTCGACGATATTCGCAAGCATTGGAAATCGGCGGGCGTCGGCGATGCCGGGGCGATTGCCGAACGCATCGAACGCTGGCAGAAAACTGCCTGGACCTTGAGCGACAAGGCGGCTTGCATCTACGAGCCGTATCAAACTCCCAGGCGCGTGGTGAACGACACGCAAGAATTTCGCATCAAGCTCCGGCCGCCTCCGGCACGGAACGGCAATTCGCCGCAGGAGATCATGCTGTATCTCTCCGCTCGCACGGTGGCCGCTGCGGAGCCCGACGGCAAATCTGATTCGGGCGTGCAACCGCTCGTGATTTGGGACAAGGCTCGCTTCGAGGCCGACCGCCAGCCACCGCTTGCCCTGCGCGATGTCGCGGCCGTCGCCGAGGCAATGGATGGCGCGCTGGGGGAAATGTTCGGCGACACGAGCGAGTATCTGGCGGCGGCGGCCGAATGGCACGATGGCGGCCCGGCCGATTCCGTCGAATCGATTGCCAAGAAGAACTCGCTCGACGCCAAACGGCTCCAGCGCTGGATCGATGTGGCCGGCGTCAGCCGCGACGCGCCCGGGCCGCTGGAATTGCTGGAAGTGAAAATGCCGGGGCGCACCGAACCGCCGTCGGTCAGCGGGTGGGGCAGCAAAACGCCCGACACGCTGCCGATCTTGCTTTCCAACTCCGCCGATCGCACGGTGAATGTGCCCGGCCGAATTCCCGGACACAAAGTGGTCGTGCATCCATCGCCCGATGAATATGTCGCCGTGGCGTGGCGTAGCCCGCTCGAAGGGCGCGTGCGCATCGAGGCCATCGTGGCCGATGCCCATGCGGGGTGCGGCAACGGCGTGGCATGGTGGTTGGACACGCAGCATGCGACCCAGCGCCAAAAACTGGTCGGCGGAGAATTCGACGACGGCAAGGCGGCGACAATCCAACCGCTGGAAACGCAAGTGCGGTCTGACGATATTATCTGCCTGGCAGTCGCAGCCCGCGAGCACAATCATTTTTGCGACACGACGCTCGTCGATCTCACGATCACGGAGCTCGACGGCAAGCATCGCACGTGGAATCTTTCGGCCGACATTGCCGACAACGTGCTCGACGGCAATCCGCATGCGGATCGGCAGGGGAACAAAAATGTCTGGCGGTTTTGCAAGGGGCGGGACAACAGCCCGCGCGCCCCGCAGATGCAATTGGCGGCAGATTCGATCTTGGCCAAATGGCGCGATTCGCTCGACCGCCCCAATTCACGGACCGAGCGGACGCGGCTGGCCGAGCAAGTTCGAAAACTCCTCACGGGCCCAGCCCCCGCAGCCGATGGCAAGCCGGACTCGCTTCTATTCGCCGCGTTGGTTTCGCCCGCTAGCCCGCTCGTGGATGCCGGCAAATTAAATTCGCTTTTGGAAAAGCGCAAAGGCGCGTCATCGGCGTCCGCTACAGCCTATGGCATCGATCCTTCGCGCTGGGGAACTGGCCGGAAAGGTTCGAAGTCGATCCCCGAATCGGCTTTCACGACTGAATCGCCGTCGGTTCTAAAAATCCGGCTGCCGGCGCGGCTCGTGGCGAATCGAGAATTCATCGTCGAAGCCAAGCTCGACCCCGCAAGCGCCGGCAACCGGCTGGTGCAGGCGCAAGCGTTGGCCGAACCGCCCGCAGGCGCCGAAGGGCTCGCGCCTGCGCCGATCCTTTGCAGCCAGCAAGGCAACGGCCGCGAGACCGGCGCGCAGGCGTCCGACGAATTTCGCCGCGTTTTTCCCGCCGCGCTGTGCTTTGGTCGCATTGTTCCGGAAGACTCCGACGGCATCACGCTCTGCATGTATTGCCGCGAAGACGAACCGCTGAGCCGGCTCATGCTCGAGCCAAGCCAGCAGCAGCGACTGGAACAATTGTGGCTCGAACTCAAATACGTCGGCCGGCAGGCACAAAAGGAGAATGAAAGCTTTCCGCTGTTCATGGGCTTTGCATCGCAGGTCGGATTGGTGCCGAAATTCGAGCCAATGCGCGAGCCGCTCCGCGCTCGGGCCGCGGCATTTCAAAGGGAAATGGAAGCGTCGGAAGCGAAACATCTCGATCTGCTCGTGGACTTTGCCGCACGAGCGTACCGCCGCCCTCTTTCCGGGCAAGAGCGAACCGAGCTTTTGAGTTTGTATCAATCGTTGCGGAAAAAGAAAAACGTCTCGCATGAAGACGCCATGCGTGGCGTGCTTGCCCGGGTGCTGATCGCGCCGGCATTTCTGTTTCATCTGGAAACGGCTCCGCCCGGCAAGGAACCGAAGCCGGTCGACGATTGGAATTTGGCCAGCCGCTTGAGTTATTTTCTGTGGTCGTCGATGCCCGACGAAACGCTGCGCCAAGTCGCCGCTTCGGGCCAATTACACGACCCCAGGATCCTCGCCGAACAAACCCTGCGGATGCTGAAATCACCGCAGGTGCGGTCCCTGGCGATCGAATTCGGCACGCAATGGATTCACGTTCGCGGATTCGACGACCTGAAAGAAAAGAACGAGCGGCTGTTTCCCATGTTCGACGCGTCGCTCCGCTCGGCCATTTACGAGGAATCGATCCTGTTTTTTCAAGACCTGTTTCAAAATGATCGGCCGCTCGAGCGAATTCTCGATGCCGACTACACCTATCTCAACGAAACGCTGGCCAAGCACTACGGCATTCCTGGCGTGTCGGGCCAGCAGTGGCGGCTCGTTGATGGCGTGCAAAAATATGGCCGCGGCGGCATTCTCGGCCTGGCCAGCGTGCAAGCCGCGGAATCGGGTGCGTCGCGCACCAGTCCGACGCTACGCGGCAATTGGGTTTCAGAAACCTTGCTTGGCGAAAAGCTCCCTCGGCCCCCGCCGAATGTTCCCAAGCTCCGCGAAGAAGAATCTGGCAGCGACGGGCTTTCGGTCCGCCAGCTCGTCGAGCAGCACGCCAGGGTTGCCGAGTGTGCGGTTTGCCACCGGCGAATCGATCCGCTCGGATTTGCGCTCGAGCATTACGACGCAATCGGCCGATTCCGCGACAAGGATTCGGGCGGCGTGTCCATCGATTGCCACGCCAAGCTTAAAGACGGCAGTGAATTCGAAGGGATCGACGGTTTGCGGCATTATCTACTGACGAAGAAGCGGGATGTCGTCATGCGGTTGTTTTGCCGCCGGCTTCTCGGCTACGCTTTAGGACGCGAGACATCCCCCTCGGATGCTCCCGTGATCGACGCCATGATCGAAGCAATAAACAAGAATGATGGGCGAATTTCGGCCGCAATGTTGCAGATCGTCGCCAGCCCGCAGTTCCGCTTGATCCGCGGCAGCGAGGAAGATTAGGGTGAGGCTGAGGGGGCGAGGGCTTGCGTTGATGGCCAGTTGTGGCGCTGGCCACACTAGCCCGAAGCGTTAGCGAGGGAGCCCGAAGCGTTAGCAAGGGAGCCCGAAGCGCCGTTCGCAATAACACAACGACGGATCGAATCCATATCGCTGGATAATCAGACGCTACAGAGCCAACAACCAAACCATAGCGAGCTCAACATGCCCAACAGCATCCATTATCCATTTTCGCGGCGGGCGTTGCTTCGCGGGCTCGGCGTTTCGATGGCGTTGCCGTGGCTCGAGTCGCTGCCGGTTTGGGGCGACGAAGCGGCGAAAAACAGTTCCTCGGAGCCCCCGGTACGGCTGGCGTGTATTTTTTCGGGCAATGGCTTTCATAGCCGAGAGTGGTGGGCTCGCGGCGAAGGTCGGCAGATGGAATTGGGCAAGGTGCTCGAGCCGCTCCAACCTTATCGCGAAAAGCTCACGTTCCTCCGCGGGCTCTACAACGCCGAAGCCCTCATCGGCGGCATCCATAGCTGCCAAACCGGCAACTTGCTGACCGGCGCGCATTTGGCCAGCGGCGGCGAAGTTCGCTCGGGCACGAGCATGGACCAGATCGTCGCCCAGCGGCTCGTCGGGCAAACCAAGGTGCCCAGCCTCGTGCTCGGCTGCGAGCAATCGATCGCCGCGCTGCACAAGAATTATTCGATGATCTACAGTTCGCACATCTCGTGGACCTCGCCCACCACGCCGACGCCGCTCGAACTGTATCCCGCCTTGGCGTTCGATCGCTTGTTTCGCGACGACGTCGGCCGGGCCGACAAGAGCGTGCTCGACTCGGTGCTCGAAGAAGCCACGGGCCTGCGTAGCAAGATCAGCACCTCCGACCAGCGCCGGCTCGACGAATATCTGTCGAGCGTTCGCGAGGTCGAGCAGCGCATCGATCAGGCCGGCAAGGAGCGGCGGTTGCAAGGCTGGCGGCCGACGTTGGCCAAGCCCGACATGAAGCGCCCTCCCGACGGAATTCCGCAAGACATCGACCAGCACATGCGCCTGATGGCCGATATTTTGGTGCTCGCCTTCCGCACCGACACGACCCGAGTCGCAACGTTGAAGCTGAACAATGACCATTCGTCGCTGCGATTCCCGAATCTGAAAGTCGACTACATGATCCACCATTTACTGTCGCACACCGATTCGGCCGACTGGCTGAAGGTGAACCGGTTCTTCGTCGAGCAGGTGGCGTATATTGCCGAGAAGATGGACCAGGTGAAGGAAGGCGATCGCACGCTGCTGGACAATTCGATGGTGCTGTACTGTTCGAGCATGATGACCGGCAACCACGACAATCAGCAACTGCCGGTGATAATGCTCGGCCGGGCGGGCGGGCAAATCAAAACCGGCCGCGTGTTGGATTATCTCGGCAAGCCGAACCGCAAGATGTGCAGCCTATATCTCTCGATGCTCGAAAAAGTCGGCGTGCGCCTCGACCAATTCGGAGACTCACGGGAACAGCTCGCGGATATCTAAGGCTCGTAAGAAAACGAACGTTCGAAATCCTTGCAACGCGGCGAGACGGCTCAATTGTAGCAGGCACACTCCGTGTGCCGTCGGCGCTTCGCGGTGCGTTGCCCACAGTGCGTGGCAGACGGCACACGGAGTGTGCCTGCTACGTTGGTTGCGGCCAAAGGCCGCGTTCGTGTGCCGCTAGCTCTGCCAGTGTGAACTGCGAGTTGACATACTCCCCCCGCGAAGATACTGGCACAGCCAGTGGGCCACTCGCGGAGCTCCAAAACTTCTCCGCATCTGGCAGCGAAGTCCAACCGTAAGAAACTAAGCCAGTAGCCGAGCCAGTTTGCGGCCGGTGGTATTGAGCGGGTACTCGGGAAGTTCGCTGAGCGTTATCCAGCGCATTTCCGGGGCCGGCTTCTTCCGCATGCCGGGGCCGGCGGCGCGGGCTTCGTAGCATTCCAGCGTGATGCGGAAGCGGGTCACGCCGTGGCGGAGTGTCGTTCGTAGCTGGAAATTGTCGGCGGCTACGCCAGTGGCGGCGCGGATTTTGGCCGTCAACTCGGCCGGCGTCGGCGAAGCGTCCGGCGAATCGCATACGACGCGCGGGAAATCCCATAGGCCGGCCCAGCGTTCGTGCGCGCCGCGGCGGATCAATAGAATCTTGCCGCGGCGGCGGATTACCACGGCCGCTTCGCGGACCGCCTCGATCTGCGGCTTGGGGCGCGGGGCGGGAATTTTGCTTTGCAAGCTGTCGCGGAATGTCGGGCACAGCCGGACCAACGGACAATGCGGGCAATCGGGATCGCGCGGCCGGCAGACTTGGCTTCCAAGCTCCATCTGCGCTTGATTGAACGTGCCGGCGCCGCGGGCGGGCAAAAGCGTTTGCGCGGCGTGCCAGAGCAATTGCTGGCCGGCGGTCGAATGCGTGCTGCCGCGATAAGCCAACAGGCGGCTCAGCAGGCGGATCGTGTTGGCTTCCAAGATCGGATGCGGAAGGTCGAATGCGATCGACAGGATCGCGCCGGCGGTGTAACGGCCAATGCCAGGCAATTGCCGCACGTGTTGCGGATCCGAGGGAAACCGGCCGCCGTGTTCGGCAACGACGATCTTGGCCGCTCGATGAAGTTGCCGAGCCCGGCGGTAGTAGCCGAGTCCTTCCCAGAGCCGCAGCACGGAGTCTTCCTCGGCGGCTGCCAAAGCATCAATCGTCGGCAGCGCGGCCATGAAACGCTCGAAGTAGCCCCGCACCGTGGCCACTTGCGTCTGCTGCAGCATGATCTCGCTGACCCAGACGCGATACGGATCGCCGTTCTTGCGCCACGGCAAATCACGCGCATTGCGGCGATACCACGCCGAGAGCCGCCGCCTCAGATCGCGCCGCCACGGTCCATCCGGCCACGGCATTTCGCCGCGGCGAGGATCTTTTCGACGGGAGCGCAAAAGGCAATCGTTCACTGCATCCATGCCGGAAGTTGACCGGCGGCGGGAAGGCGGATCACCGTGGCGCTACGGATGTCGGGCGAGCCGGTGACTTCGGCGAGCGCGGCGGCCGACGGCTCCTGGTCGAGATTCAACACGCCGACGGCCTCTCCGCCCGGGCCGGCTCGGCCGACGGCCATTTGGGCGATGTTGATCTGCTGCCGGCCGAAAATCGTGCCCACGCGACCGATGATGCCCGGCACATCGCGATGCGTAAAGATCAGCAGGACGCCGTCCAAAAATGCTTCGAGCCGATGGTGATCCAATTCCACGAGCCGCGGCATATCTTGGCCCAGGATCGTGCCGGCCGCGCGGTGATTGCCCGACGCGGTGATCAATTCGACGGTAATTAGCGAGCTAAAAGCGCCGAGATCGGCCCGTGATTGCTCGACCACCTCGATGCCCCGTTCGCGGAGCAGCAATTCGGCGTTGACGAGATTGACCTCTTCCTCGAGCGCATTTTCGAGCAAGCCGACCGCGAACGCGGCCGTCAGCAGTTTCGTGTTTTTGCCGGCCACTTCGCCCCGATAGTGCAACACGCAGCGCTTCGGCGCCGAACGGTCCCATTGGGAAAGCAGCAAGCCGAGCCGATGGGCGACGTTCAAATATCCGCGCAGGCTTTCGAGCGTTTGCCGATCGAGCGGGTTCATGTTCACCGCGTGGCGCACGGCGCCGGTGGTGAGGAAATCGACCAGCAAGCCAACCCCTTCAACGGCCACTTGGGTTTGTGCTTCTTCCGTGCTCGCCCCGAGGTGCGGAGTGCAGACCACGCCGGGCAAGCCGAACAGCGGGTTATCGGTGCAAGGCTCGGCGGCATAAACATCGAGCGCCACGCCCGCGATCCGTTTTGCCTTCAACGCCTCGGCAAGCGCCGCTTCATCGTAGATTCCGCCGCGGGCACAATTCACGAGCCGCGCGGTCGGCCGCAAAAGTTCGATTTCGGCGTGGCTGATGAGATTGCGAGTTTCCTCGGTGAGCGGAGTGTGGACCGTCAGATAATCGATCTCCGGAAGCATGGCCTGCACGCCGTCGGCCGGCTCGACGCCCAATTCTTGCGTGCGGTCTCGCGAGAGAAACGGATCGAAGCCGAGCACGCGCATCTCGAAGGCCTGCGCCCGTTTGGCGACGGCTTGCCCGATCCGGCCCAGGCCGACGACGCCGAGCGTTTTGCCGGCCAATTGGGCCCCCATGAATTTGTTGCGGTCCCAGCGGTGCTCGAGCAGGCTTTGGTATGCCGGGGCGATATTTCGCGACATGGCCAGCATCATCGCCAGCGTGTGTTCGGCGGTGCTGACGGTGTTGCCTGCGGGCGTGTTCATCACGACGATACCGAGCCGCGTGGCCGCTTCGCGATCGATATTGTCGGTGCCCACGCCGGCGCGAACGATCGCTTTGAGCCGATGATTGCCGGCCAAAGCGTCGGCGGTGATTTTCACGCCGCTACGGCAGATCGCCCCTTCGAACTGCGCGAGCGCTTCGCGTAGCGCGTCGCCTTTCAGCCCAGTGCGCACTTCATAATCGATCCCCTTGGGCTTGGCGGCGTCGAGCAGAGCCAAACCGTCGGGACTAAGCGTATCCAAGACAATGATGCGTGGCATGATGGATGGCGAGATGCAGGTTGTTGGAACCGAATGGTGAAATGGCGATCGTTGAAAATCGGCGAGCGGCCGCCCCCAGTCGCAATCGGCAATCCAGCAGAATAGAACTCGACCGGCAAGCGGTCAAGGCACCGGCCGGGGCTCGTGAACTGAGGATTTCGATCGAAGTTGTCCGCGGAGCTTAGCAGGCCAGACTTAATCTCATAACAGTAGCCCGAAGCGTTAGCGACGGTGGACTCCGTTGGGGAGTTCGCCCTCGCTAACACCGTAATCCACGGTGCATGCGGCTGTGCCGCCACGTAGCGAGACCAAGCCGCCATGGCGGATTTTACCGCCGAGTGAAATCGTTCCGGTGACTTGCTGTGCCTCCACGTACCGAGATCAAGCCGCCATCGCGGGGCTTCCTCGCTGACGCTTCGGGCTAGTGTGCTGGTTGGTGAGTTTCGGAGACAAAACCTCGTATATTCGGCTCATAGGTCCGCAATCGCACCCTTTCCGAGACGCCTCCGCGCGGGGGTCGCGGTCTGCGTAGGCCTCCGCTCCGCGGCGGCGCAAGTTTCGTGGCGCAAAAAAACGACCGACGGCCCTCTCCGTTTCCGAAGAGGGCCGTCGGCTTGCGCTTCCGCGCCTCGCGCTGCCGCCGACCAGATTGCTGCGGCCGAATTGCTGAGCGGACCGGATGCCGTTCAGGGATGCCTTCGGCCACGACGACTTCGATCAGGGTGCCGATCCAAAGTGCCGATCATGGTGTCGATCCAGGATGTTGCCGATCCGGCTGCGATCTCTCATGTTGCAAATCTCGATGCTTTCGATCTCGCGACGACGGCGAGTGGCGGAGCGTCTATCCGGCTTGCCGGCCGTGAAGTGCAGGTCCTTACAACAAGGAGATGGCGAAACGACGGCCGCGCCCGACAGGAATTTTGAAAAGTCCTGAAAGATTTCTTGCCCAGCCGGTGATGTGAGAGGTTGGCGCGAAGGCGTAGGTCGGGCTTTCCGGCAGCCCCACTGACCTTGCGAGACGGCCACCGACCGCCTTTACCACACCCTTGCTCACGCTGCGGGCTCGGGAGCCGAAATCCCCTTGCTCGCGCCGCGGGCTGTTAGAATCGCCGATCGAATTGGGCGGTCGCTTCCGAATCGAATTCTCGGTCGCGCTCCGAGCCCGTCAGTGGCACGACCCCGGCCAGGGTCAGCATCGAGCATGGGCCCATTTGAAAGTGCAAGCCCGCGGTCAGGTTCAGGCAATCGGTGCCGGCATAGAGAGGTTGAATCGCACCGTCGACGCCACGATAATTTTGCAGGTTCGTGGTGTAGTGCAGTTCGACCACGGGGGCAATGCCCGTCAGATATCGTCCGCACGCCGGTTCATCCCGGAACAGCCAATAACCGGTCGAGAGATCGAGATACAGCAGGCTCGGATCGCGGAAGCGGCCGAGGTACGGATCCGTGGTCGGGAAATGTTCATAGACCGGGTCGCCGTTGGTATCGAAATCAGCCTGCACGAAGCCGATTGCGAAGAAATCGCAGTTCGGTGCGAAGGCAAATCCCACGAACGGCGCTACGTGGACTGAATCGTTCCGCACGGTTATCGAATCCGGATCGTTGACGAATCGCGCATTCGGCGCCGTCGGCAGGTCGACCATGGAGCCGGCGGCCACAGCCAGCCCTTCGCTTTGGTAGATCAGGCATTTTAGTGTGAGCGCCATATTGCCGAACACCGTGCCTTCGCTCGCGCCCGCTGGGCCGCCGAGGAATTGCGTATCATTAAGACCCGTGTCGATCGGCGTCTCGACTTCGATGGAGCACCAGCCGTCGAAAAAGGTCTTTTCCACGCCGAACGTAAACCGGTTCAGGCCAATGAACGCCCCGCTGCCGGTTTGCACCGCGCGGTCGAAATAGTTGTAGTCGAAGAAGACACGGTCGGTGGGAACGGGACTGGTGTCATCGCCGATTTTGGCATAACCGTCGCCCCCCGCGAGCGGAATCGAAGCAGGATAGCGACCCAAGAGGCCGATCGCGTAACGGCCCGTCGAGGGTGAATCGCCGATCATGTCGGGCACGCTGGCAAGGCTATAGGCCAGCAGCGAACCGTTGTCGGGCGGCGGCGCGTTTTGCGGCGCCGGCATCGAAGCCGGAGTGTTTTGCCCCGGATTCGAAGGAGTCGCCGTGGGCGACGGCGGAACGTTGCTGCCCGGCGTGGGCGCGAGGCTTGGAGCGGTCGGAGCACGATCGTCGATTGCGGGCGGCAATGGCGCCGCGGGCGGAGCAGCTTGGGCCAGGGCGGTGCGGGCAGATGCTAGCAACACCGCGCCTACCAAAAGCAAATACAGTGTCGAGCGCGATCCATCGCGGCTCAGCATGGCGAACTCCCCAATGACCGAATGGCGGTTGAAATATTCGGGCGGCAATCCTATCCGTAGGTAGAGCCTCCTACTTGTGCATCGGCCGCGCCTAGTGATGATGGTTAGGCAAACCCCGCGGCCAGGGCAGTGCCATTCGCCGCCAGACGATATGAAACGGCAAGTTTGCCGCTTGGGCAAAAAGCGTCATGTTTTTCGCACCGTTTCAGAGGCTATCCGATCGGCCAAACCGTTGTCGTTGGCTTGCCAGACCAACACGCTAAAGCGTGAACTCCAACGGTTGGCGTTCACGCTTTAGCGTGTGACGCCGCTTGCTAGCAATCCCCACGATCGCCAGCCCCGGTCATCGTCGTATTGTCGGGCTCGACGTTGACCCAATATTCCGGCATTGCTACTCTTCGCGTCTCTTCAAGGAACTCGGCATGCCAATCAAAATCGCAGCGCTTTTGGCTTCGTGCTTTCTTAGCTTCGGTTGCACGGAGATGAATGTCGATCGCTTCCGGGTGGTCGATGCCATTGATGGCCATCCGATCGACGGTGTTCACGCCACGGGAAGCCACGACGCGTGGCAGCCGAGTGCCTTCCTTGGCGTGCCGGTCCTGTGCCAATCGGAAACCAAGTATGCCGCCAGCGACAACAGCGGCCTCGTTCAATTCGACGCCGGTGGCGGCGGACAGTCCGACGTGAAGTTCGAAAAGGCGGGATACAAACCTTGCGACGTCGCCTCGAGCTGGCCAGGCTACCGAGAGAGTGGATGGTTCAATGGCCTGCGGTGGTTCCGCTGGGAAGACCAGGCCACCGCGGTCGTCAAGCTTCAGCCACTCCGGCACGACTGATCCGCCGTCGTGTGGCACTGGCAAGCGCAGTCTGTCAGTGGCGATGCCGCGCGGCAGTTCCTGCACTGGCAGGCTGCGC
The DNA here is from genome assembly GCA_036267355.1 of Pirellulales bacterium. Classification (NCBI taxonomy): domain Bacteria; kingdom Pseudomonadati; phylum Planctomycetota; class Planctomycetia; order Pirellulales; species Pirellulales bacterium. Next base: position 28,769 of record DATAWG010000079.1, read on the forward strand.
TTGCCGGTGGCACCCTGTCTCCAGTCGGAAAATCGTGCGGGACCCAATCCGAAGGCGGGAAACCGCCCGCCTGCCACTGGCTTTGCCGGTGCTTCTTTGTCAAACTCACGCTTGACCAGCCCGACGGCGGTCCACAGGGCAGAACCTGTGGTATGGTCCGTGATTATTGGCAACGAGAGGCAACCATGCACTTGCGGCGCCCATTCGTTCTCCTGGTCATCCTGGCTCTCTCTCTGGCCGCCGGCACTTCATCGTCGGCAACCGAGCCGGCGCTAGCCAGCGGCATCGATCGGGCAAATTTCGACACGTCGGTTCAGCCCGGCCAAGACTTCTTCGAATACGTCAATGGCGGTTGGATCAAACGCAATCCGATCCCCGCGGAATACAGCCGCTGGGGAGCGTTCGCAAAGTTGCACGACGAAAATCTGGTCGAACTGCGTGCCATCGTCGAAGAGCTTTCCAAGCGGTCCGAACCGCTCGACGCGAATCGCCGCAAACTCCGCGATTTCTACCACACCGCAATGGACGAAGCACAGCTCGAACAACAAGGCATCAAACCGCTCGCAGGCGAATTGCAGAAAATCGCTGCGATCCACGACCGAAACGATCTCGTTGCCGAACTCGGCCATCTGCGGGCCCGCGGCCTGTCGTCGCTCTTTGCCTTCTACGTCGATCAGGATGAAAAACGAAGCATTCGCTACGTTGCGTACCTGCGGCAAGGCGGCCTGGGGTTGCCCGAGCGCGACTATTACCTCGGCCAAAGCGAATATTTCAAGAAACTGCGCGGCGAGTACCGGGCGCACATAGCGAACATGCTCATGCTCCTTGGCGACTCGCCGGAGACGGCCGCCAACGCCGCGGAAGCGATTACGAACATCGAAACACAACTGGCCAAGGCATCGCGCTCGCCCGTCAAGCTCCGCGATCGAGAAGCGCAATACAATTTGAAATCGCGCCCCGAGCTGAACACTCTCACGCCGAGCCTCGATTGGAAGCTGTATCTAAAGCCGATCGAACTCGAGCAACTATCGGAGGCGGTGGTCGGCCAACCGGAATTCTTCGAAGCCCTCGACGGCATGCTGTCGTCGATTCCGATCGCCGATTGGCAAAGCTATTTGCGCTGGCACCTGATTCATTCCACCGCGGTATATCTGAGCGATGCGATCGAGCAGGAGAATTTTCACTTCTACAGCGAGATTTTGCGCGGCACCAAAAAGATGCAGCCGCGATGGAAGCGCGCCATCGGCACGCTCGATGGCCTGATGGGCGAAGCGCTCGGCCGGCTTTATGTCGACGAGCATTTTCCCCCGTCCGCCAAAGAGCGCATGGACCAGCTCGTGAAAAACGTCCTCGCCGCTTATCGCCAGCGGATCGAAGCGGTCGATTGGATGGGCCCGCAAACCAAGGAGCAAGCCCTGGCGAAGTTGGCCTCGGTGATGACGAAAATCGGCTATCCCGACAAATGGCGCGACTATTCGTCGCTCCAAATCGGCACCGACTCGTATGTCGAAAACGTGCTGCGGGCGCGGGCCTTCGATTCGCAATACGATCTGTCGAAACTCGGCAAACGGGTCGATCGCACGGAGTGGGGCATGTCGCCGCCGACCGTCAACGCTTACTACAATCCGACGATGAACGAAATCGTCTTCCCGGCCGGTATCTTGCAGCAGCCGTTTTTCGACGCCGCGGCCGACGATGCCGTAAACTATGGCGCGATCGGCGCCGTCATCGGACACGAGATCACGCACGGGTTCGACGACCAGGGAAGCCGATCCGACGCGGAAGGCAACTTGAAAAACTGGTGGACCACCGAGGATCGCGAGCGCTTTAACGCCAAGACGGAAAAGCTCGTCAAGCAATACGACGCCTGCGTGGCCATCGACGATCTGCATGTCAACGGCCGGCTGACGCTCGGCGAAAATCTAGCCGATCTCGGCGGAGTGACGATCGCCTATGCCGCCTACCAACGTGCGCTTGCGGGCAAGCCCGCGCCGCGGATCGACGGCTTCACCGGGCCGCAACGTTTTTTCATCGGCTTTGCCCAAGTGTGGCGAGGCGAGAGCCGGCCGGCGGAATTGCGAGTCAGTCTGCGGACCGATCCGCATTCGCCGCCGCGATTTCGCACGCTGGTGCCGCTATCGAATATCCAAGCGTTTTACGATGCGTTCGACATCAAACCTGGCGACGCGATGTACCGCGCCCCGGCCGACCGAGTACAAGTCTGGTAGCGCACACGCACACACACACAAGCCCGAAGCATTAGCGAGGCTGCGCGCCGCCGGAAGCCTAATCCCCCTACCTCCTCACAACCAATGTTCCAATGTCCGAGGAAACCGTTATGAAAACGACCCTGCTCGCCACGACGCTTGTTCTCTTCCTCTCGATCTCCGCGCGGGCCGATGTCTCGGCGTCCGGCTCGCCCGGCGATCTGCCGCCGGCCCCAAAGGGATTCGACACACCGCGCGACAACATCGAGCATGGCAAGATCGACACGATCGAATACGACTCCAAAACCGTCGGCTCGAAACGTCCGCTGGTGATCTACACTCCGCCGGGCTACTCGAAAGACAAAAAATATCCGGTGCTCTATCTCTTGCACGGATCAGGTGACGATGAAACCGGCTGGCTCAAAAAAGGCTCGGCCGCGGTGATTCTCGATAACCTCTATGCAGACAAGAAGCTCGTGCCGATGATCGTCGTCATGCCGAACGGCTTCGCTCGCAAGCCGGGCGCCGAGCCGGCCCCTGCCGAAAAAGGCCGCGGCCGCAACAATGCCTTCGAAGACGATCTCCTGCACGACATCATCCCGTTTGTCGACTCACATTATCCGGCCATTGCGGATGCCGAGCATCGCGCGATCGCCGGCTTGTCGATGGGCGGTGGACAGGCGCTGCGAATCGGCCTCAAGCATCTCGACACATTCGCCTGGATCGGCGGTTTTTCCTCCGGTCTTCACGGCAAGCAAACCGGTCTGATCCCCGACGCAACGGCGGCCAGGCAACTCCGCTTGCTGTGGCTTTCGTGCGGCGATCAAGACCGCTTGATGGAAGCGAGCAAATCGCTGCACGATTCGCTCGACGAGCAGAAAATCGCCCACGTCTGGCACATCGACAGCGGCAAGCACGAATGGCCGGTCTGGAAAAACGATCTGTATCTGTTCGCGCCGATGCTGTTTCGGGATAAGTGATCGATTCCCGTTGCCGGCGATCACGGTTTTACGCTATCCTTCCGCCGCGATGCGGTCTGCTATCGCGGGGACAAGGAAGGATCATTGATGGGCGATTCGGCACGACATCGGTTGACGGCGACCGTGTATTCCGCCGCTGCCCTGTTACTGACGGTCGGCGGGTGCCATTCGGTGCCGGTGGATCAACTGGCGCCGCTGGTCGGTCAGATCGCCGTGGATCCGGCGAATGTGCCAGAATATGAAATTGGGCGCGCAATCTATGTCACGCGGTGTGCGAAATGCCACGGCGTGAAGCCGGTCAATGCTTATGCGGCTCAGGATTGGGCCAGCCGAATCATGCCCAAGATGGCCCGCAAGGCCAAGCTGACGCCCGAGGAACGCGAAACCGTGTTGGCATACGTGCTTGCCGCCCGTGAAACGCGGCCAGCATTGGGAGTCCGTTAGAGCTTCTTTGAACCACGGCCCATCTGACCGAATCTCGAATCGCTTCTTTCTTCGTATTCGCGTCCTTCGTGTCATTCGTGGTTTCACTGCTTCGTTTCTTTGCCCACCGGATCGGCCTTCGGAACGCCTTTGAGTTCCGCGACCAGTTTCGCAGACAGCGGGCGGTTGGAGATCGGTTCGAGCGTCTTGCCCTTCCCGCCGTACACCGGCTTGCCGTATTGCTTTTCGAGTTTGGCGAAGGTGGTGTCTAGCTCTGCGGCGCTGCCGGCCGCGAGGAAATAAGCATCGTCAAGCTCGCCCCACGTGCCGTCGCCGACGGCTCGGCGAAGGCATTTCAATTCGCCCGGCCCGGTGCCGAGCCAGAGCCGATAGATGGCCAGCTTCGGTGCACCGCGATCCTGCCCGGTGAAGTTTTCGAGAAACGAATTCATGCCTCCGCCGATGGTGGCGACGCTCTTCTTGCCGCCATTCGGGCAATTGATCGTCGCGCTGTGTAGCCATTTCTTCTGCGATCGATCGTAGACATAGTAGCGGGCGTCGGTCGTGTCGGGATGCTGCCCCGTCGATTTCTGCACGAAGAACTGAAACGTCTCGTCGAGCTTCCAGGGCCAGAGCATGTGCGTGTGGGCGCCTGTGCCCTCGCCGCCGAAACGATTGAATTTCGTTTGCGGATCGGCCGCCGTCACGCGCGGATGCAGCTCGGGCGTCGTGTCCCATATGGAGAAGATCGTCCGCCGTTCGGTCGGGCTGTTGTGCTGAATGCCGCAATAGCCGCCGGCCGGCTCACCAGGATGCCAGTTAATGCCGCAATAATAAATGCCCGGATGCGTCGCCAGCACGGTGATTTCGCCGTAAACGCAAGTATCGTGCTCACCGGCCGATTTCCACCAGAGATGCTGGGCCCGTGCGTTGGCCGCAAGGAGAACGCAGGCGAAGCCCAAACCGATTGCAACGATCTTCGCTCGGATCATCTGGTTATTCCTTGTTTGAAAACGCTCGATGGGAAGTGGTTGTGGTAAGTTATAGATTCGATATCGTAGCTTCAGCAACCGAATCGCATGATTAGCAACATTTGCTTCGCGCTTGCCGGTGTCCTCGTGCTTGTGCCATGCGGCTCTGCGCGGGCCGCGGCCTTGGATTCCCCACTGGATTGGCAAATCGCGCAGCGCGACGCGCGGGGATCCGCGAACATTCGGATCGCGGGAACTTGCCCCACGAAGACCGGCCTTGTCGAAGCAAAGGCAGAGTTGGCGGTGGGGCACAACGGAAAATCCACCGGCTGGACCGTCGTGGCGCGCGGTCCACAGTTGAAATTCGCCAAGCCAGACGGTGGCTCGAGCGGCACGTTCCGCGGAAGCATCCAATTGGCCGCGGGCGGTTGGTACACGCTCAAGGTGCGATTTCGAAAAGCCGCCGACGAGCCGACCGCCGCAGCGCCCGCCCTTCTCGGGGAAGCCACTGTTGCCCACTTCGGCGTAGGTGAAGTGTTCGTCGTCGCCGGGCAATCGAACTCGGCAAATCATGGCGAAGAACGCCAAAAATCGCTTACCGGGCTCGTGGCGGCCTTCGACGGTTCGCGCTGGCAACCGGCCAACGATCCGCAGCCGGGGGCAAGTGGCGGCGGCGGCAGCTTCATGCCGCCATTTGGCGATTCAATCAGCGCGAAATTCAAAGTGCCGGTGGGGATCGTGGCCTGCGGCATCGGAGCCACGAGCATCCGCGAGTGGTTGCCCAAGAACACGAAATTTCCAAATCCGCCGACGCTCACCGGCCGGGTGCAAAAACTTTCCAGCGGCCAATGGGCAAGCGATGGCCGAGCCTTCGACATGTTCGTCGCACGGATGAAACAACTCGGCCCGCACGGTTTTCGCGCCGTGCTTTGGCATCAAGGCGAATCCGACGCCAATCAAGCCGATCCAAGCCGCACGCTGCCGGGCGATCTCTACCGGCAATATCTCGAACAGTTGATTAAGGATTCGCGCCGCGAGATCGGTTGGGACGCCCCATGGTTCGTCGCACAAGCGAGCTATCACACCCCGGCCGACCCATCGTCGCCGGAAATCCGGGCGGCCCAAAAGGCGGTTTCTGACGACGGCATCGCTCTGCTCGGCCCAGACACCGATGCCCTCAAAGGCGAGCTGCGCGAGCAGCATGGCCGCGGCGTCCATTTCAGCGCCCGGGGTCTGCGCGAGCACGCCGCCCGCTGGTTCGAAAAAGTCGCCCCCTGGCTCGCAAAGCAGCCGGGAGCAGGGCCCGGTGACGGCGCGGCCGCGAAGTAATCTCGCCGTGTTGTCTTTCTCGGATGACGGGGATTGCAAAGCATTCCTAGGGGGGAGCCGTCGCTCTTATGTGCCCCCCTGGCTCTGCCAGTGTCGAGATCTTCAAAAACTCCTGCAATGGCCGCGCCTGTGGCACACGAAGACATGCTCCTGCCAGATACTTCAGCCTGCTAGACGATTCCGAGAATTTGGCCCGCGAGGCTGTAACACCCGCCGCGCTTTCTCGCTATGCAGAGTGTGGGAAGCAACGACGTACCCAAAACAAATCAAAAAACGCTGCACATTAGAAAGGATGGGTGGGTTATGAGCCGCTTTACAATGAGTCTCGCCGCGGTGGGTTTCGTGGGATTGCTCGCCTTTCAGGCCGCGACGGCCGAGGCCAAGGCCCCGCTGGGTGGCGCCGGTCGGGCAATCACGGCCCGCGGCGTCGATCGCCAAACCAACGTCGCTTCGAATCGAAATACGAACTTCAAGACGATTACAAAACTGATCAACAAGCCGGCCATCAAACCCATCTTCACCACGATGCCCTATCGGCTCGAAGGACTGAAGAACGGCGGCAAGGTGTTTGGCCAACTGCCGTTCGGTGGTCCGTCGCGCGGACACGGCCTGGTCGTACTCCCGAAGCCCACCCCGGTGACGTGGGGCGGAAACCCGCCGCGGGCTCCGCAACATGGTTGCGACCACAATCACGACCACCATTGTGACCGCGGATTCTTCACCGACATTTGCTACTGGAACTTTTGGGGCTTCACCAGCGACTGTGCCTACGATTGCGACTACGACTTTTGCTGCCAGTAAGTCGCGTGAGCAGCTAAGCAAACACCACTCGCATGAATCGGGACCGATCTCCCACGAGGTCGGCCCCGATTCTGTTTTGATGGCCGCGATACGATCGGCGTGGGCCATCGAAAATCGCAAATCGCGGCGGTCGGTGCTTGCTTCGTCGACGGCCGGCGGGTTAACCTATCTGATGGCAAGCATTTGGCTTGCGATAACCCATGCTTGATTCACTGGTTACGGCGTGGTTGCGGTTGTCCGTAGGGCGATGATCGCGGTGGAATAACTCGGGCGGTTTCTTCCGAATCTATGTCGGGCGCTCGAGGTGGGCAGGCGGCCCATCCGCAGGCAAGGCAGAATTTTTGGCTGGAGCGGCGACCTTGGCGCTGGTACAGGCCGATTTTAATCGCTGGGTGGCGGAGCATGGTCCGGCCCTGTATCGGATGGCGTATCGCCTGGTCGGCGATCGGCATGAGGCTGAAGACTTGCTTCAAGAGGCGTTCCGTTCCGCCTGGAAAAGCCGAAAGCTGTTTCAGGCCGACCGTGGTGAGCGTGCGTGGCTGGCAGCCATTCTGCGGCGGCGGGTCGTCGATCATTGGCGGCATCGCGGTTCGCAGCGATTTCGGCAAATCGAAGGGATCGCTGAACCGGGCGGTCCGGGCGTGGATCCGTTGGCCAACGATTATTCGGACGAGATGCAAGGCGCGTTGGATGCGATCGCCCCGGAACTAAAGGAAACGCTGTTGTTGGTGGTCGTCGGCGAATTGACGCACCAAGAGGCGGCCGAGGTGCTCGATGTGCCGTTGGGAACCGTGCTATCGCGCGTGAGCCGAGCACGGACGAAGCTGAGAGACCTGTTACTGGCGCGGGCCAGTGCAATGAAAGGATAGGGTCAGGGGATAGGGTTAGGGGTTCGCAACATGAAGGCGTTCGCGTCCATAACCCACTACCCCAACGCTAGTTAGGTATTGCTGTGTCGGAACATGAAACGCCAAATTCGATCGATCGCCGGTTGCGCAATGTCGCGCTGCCGCCGGGGCTGTTGCCTCGGCTGCGCGAAATTGCCGCGACGGGAGATGTCGAGTTGGATTTCCTGATTCGCACCGTGCCCCTGCCCGAGGGAACGCTCGATCGGCTGCGGGCGATCGGCTCGCTTTCGGATTCCGATCTCGACGGCGAACTGCGCGACGTCGAATTGCCGCGCGGGATGCGGCATCGGATCGATCGAGCGGTGCGCTGGGAGGTACAGCGAGCGCGGTTGATCGGCTGGGCGGTCGCTGCGTCGTTGTTGGCAATCGTCACCGGCCTCGCGATTTGGTCTAGCACCGATCGGAAGGTGGCTCAGCAGACGAATCAGGCAAATCGTTCGTCGCTCGATCGTCAAGCACAATCGGGCGGCACTGGCCAACCGGCGGATTTCAATCCATCGCACGCCGTGCCGGCAAAGTTTGCAGGCCAGCAATCCGGCGATCTGACGGCAAAGGGCAGCGCGGGTGGTCATGCCGTGCCCCGAGTGGCGGATGCGGTCGGGCCTCCGTCATCGAAGCTGCCGACGAGATATCAATCGAATGATCCCGTTGCGAATAATCCGGCAGCGAATGATCCGGCAGCGAATAATCCGGCAGCGAATAATCCGGCAGCCGCGACTGTCGCGGAAAGCGGCGTGCCGACACCGGCGAATCCGGAGGATGCCGCCGGTTCCGCCGATTCACCGGCTGTTGCCGAGATGCCGTGGATCGGCCAGCAGAGCATCTTCGGTGGGCCGGTTGCGGAATTGCCGCCGAATTTGAGGCTCGTGCAAGCGCCATTGGCTCGCGGGGTGAGCGGGCCGCGCGTTTCGGGCTACGATCTGCTGTCGGAGTTGCGTTGGGGGCGGCATCCTTTCGTCGTGCCGTCGCTGAATCCCGTTTTGCGGCAAAGCCGAGTGCCGATTTGGACGGGCACTTCGAGCTATGAACTTGCATGCCGGTTGGTGGCTCATGGGCGGTTGCCTCCTCCGGCGCAAGTGCACGCCGAAGATTTTTTGGCTGCAATGGATTATGGCTTCCCGCTTCCCAGCAGCGGTCCGCTCGGGATCCGAACGGCTGCGGGTCCGGCTCCCTGGGGTCCGCCGGGCATGGGCCTGATGCAAATCGGCGTTCAAGCCGCAAAGCTGCCGAGAGACGCGGCGCATGAAACGCATTTGACATTGGTGCTCGACGCTTCCGCCGCGATGCGCGAATCGGGGCGAGCCGATCTAGTGCAACGGGCTCTGAGCCAATTGGCCGAGCAGATGGGGCCGCGCGATCGGGTGTCGATCGTGGCATTCAATTCGGCCGCAAGGTGGTTGCTGCGGAATGGGGATCAAGCCGCGATGCAGCGGCTTCTCGCGACGTGGAATGAATCGCATTGGGCCGGTTCGGCAGTCAGCGGTTCGGCTGAGAATTACATGCCGCTCGACGGGTTGGCCGACATGGCTGCCGGAATCGAGCTGGCAGCCGGTTCCTTGCGATCGGCGAGCGATGCGAAAGCACCCGCGAATGCGAGCCAACGCGCGAACGAGAGAGTGGACCAGAATGTTGCCGAGAAAATGGTGCTGGTCGCCGATAGTCTCGAGCCGATCGACGATCGCTCGTTGCCGCGGCTGCGCGATCTTCTCCACAAAACGGTCGGCGGCGGCGCGAAATGGGAAATGATCGGCCTCGCTCAAGATCCGCCCCTTAGCCCGCAGTGGGACGAATTGGCCGAGATCGGCGGCCATGCGGTGCGACAGGCCAACACGCCCGACGAATTGTTTCAGCGCCTGAGCGAAACGCTCGCCGGGCGGTCGCAGGTGGTGGCGGCAAGCGTGGAAATGAAAGTGACCTTCGATCCCGCGGCCGTGAGCCGTTATCGGCTGATCGGCCATGAAATCGGCGCCGGCGGCGGATTGCTGGGAGCACCGCTCGAAGAAGATTTGCGATCGGGTCAAGCCGCGACAGCCCTCTACGAAGTGGAACTGAAGCCGGACGGGCCAACGGAAGTTGCCTTCGTCGAGGTGTCGTGGCGAGACCCGGTCGGCGACGCGCCGCGGCATATCCGCCAGCCGATCAGCCGGCTGCAATTCGTGGCGACGTGGCGCGAATGTGCGTTGCCGTTGCAAACGGCAGCCATCGCCGCCGAAGCGGCCGACGTGCTGCGCAATTCGAATCTGCTGCCTGCCAACGCCCATGTGCTCGATCAAGTGGCCGAACTCGCGGCCGAGATGAATCCGGCCCTGGCGAACCGGCCGAGCGTGGTGCGACTGAAGCAAATCATCGAGCAAGCCCGAACCGCCCGCCCCGGAAGCATTCGCGGTGGATCGTAGAGCGATCGCTGAAGGGCACTTCGGCTGCCTGGCGGCGCTCAACACGCGGCAGCACGAACGTAACATCGGGCCTGCGACCGTCCCTCGCTAACGCTTCGGGCTAGTGTTCGGGTTGGCGGCGTACCTCGTAGCCCACAGCGTTAGCCAGGGACGGGCAACCAAACGGCGACGCTTTTCACCATCCGCACCCACTAAGCAATCGCAGATGGTTCCTTGTCAGCGTTGCGGGCTCGAGGGTCCGATGTCGAACTCGATCGGGGTGGTGCGGACCACCGCGCGCAGCACTTCCGCCACGCTCCACGCCTGCGCCGCGCAGCCGCGGGCGGTGTACGGCGCTTCGGCGTCGAAGATCTCGCTGATCGAGCCGAGGCAGGCTTCGCCCAAATGCGCGGAAAAGCCGGTCAGGAATTCGCGCGCCGTCGCAATGCGATCGGGATAGACCTTTAGCCAAGCGTCGATGAACGGGCCCATCAGCCAAGCCCAAACAGTGCCCTGATGGTACGCTGCGTCACGGGCGCGCAAATCGCCGTCGTAGCGCGGCTGATATTCCGGTTCGCCGGGGGCTAAAGTGCGCAGGCCCATCGGTGTGAGCAATTTCTGCACGACGACGTCGAGCACCGGCCTCCAGCGCCGATCGTCGAGAACCGGATTGGGAAGCGAAATCGCGAAGATCTGGTTTGGCCGCATGGACGGATCATCTCCCTTTTCGCCGTCGACCACGTCGTATAACCAGCCGCGATTCTCGCACCAAAATCGCCGATTGAACGATTCGCGAGCGCGATCGGCGTGGCGCGTCATTTCGTCGGCCGTGGCCCGTTCTTCCATATCGCCGAGCCAGGCGGCCATCAGCCGCAGGGCGTTGTACCAAAGGGCATTGATCTCGACCGGCTTGCCACGGCGCGGGGTGACCACCCAGTCGCCCATCTTGGCGTCCATCCACGTGAGCTGGTAACCAATTTCGCCTTCGCGCAGCAGACCATCGTCAGGGTCCATGCCGATGCCGAATCGCGTTCCGCGGAGGTGATGGGCAATGATGTCTTTCAGCGTCGGCATGAGCAGCTGCAAGGTGGGCCGATCGCCGGTGGCTTGCAGGTAGCGGTCGAGGGCGTGGAAATACCAGAGCGTCGCATCGGCGGTGTGGTATAACCCCGCCTTTTCCCCTTCGGGAAATAGATTCGGGATCAGTCCATCGCGGACATATTGCGCGAAGGTGCGCAGGATATAGCCCGCTTCGGTTTGGCGGCCGGTGCGGAGCGTGAGCCCTTCGAGGCTGATCATCGTGTCGCGGCCCCAATCGGTGAACCAATGGTATCCGGCGATCACGGAGCGAATTTCATCGCCGGCGGCGTGGCTGCGGACGGCATCGGCGAGTCGCGTCGTGGGGGTGATGATGAATTGATCCGCCGCGAGGACCAGCTCGGCGGCAAAGCCCGACTGCGCTCGCGGATCGGCACCGACCAACAGACGTTGGCGGCGTTCGGTTTCGGCGGTGATCGCTGCCGCCGGCGGCACGGCGAGGATCGTCTCCCACGACTCGCTCGACGCGATGAGCGTGATCTGATTGCCGGCTGAAAGATCGGCTCCGAAATGGCCCGGCGACCAGAGCGATTCCCGATCGTCATAGCCGCGTTCGCGCTCGACGGCATATTCGCTTTCCGACATCCGTCCGCCATCGAGCACCAACACGCCCGGATGACCACAGAGTTGCATCCGCAATGGCGGCAGGTTCGGCGAGTTGATTTCGTAGCGGCCTTCCGCCGCGAGCACGGAATAAGGCTTAGCCGACTGCATGTCGACCGGCTCGTGATGTGGCCGGAAGTGAAGCCACGGGCGCAACCGCAGTCGCACCGGCTTGTTTCCTTCCAGCAGCCTGTAGGTGAGATGCACCGTATTGCTGCGGTAGGGGAGCAGGATGCGGCGCTCGAGCACATGCGATTCGACTTCGTAGTGCCAAACAGGCAAGCCGAATTCGAGCGAGAAGCTGGCGAGCGTCGCCGCCTCGGGCGACGTCGAATCGTGAAGCGAATCGCCGCTGAGGATCGCTCGGGTGCCGTTCGGCAAGGAAATTTCTTCGGCGATATGGTTGAACATCATCATTCGGCCGAAGGGAGATTGCAGCGCGGCCACGAGCAGCCCGTGATATCGCCGAGTGCAAATTCCCGACACGGTGCCGGATGCGTAGCCGCCGAGGCCGTTGGTCACGAGCCATTCGCGCCGCAACAGTTGCTGCGAATTGTGGCGTTCGGCGAGCGACCACGGCGTGCGATGAATGGTGGGCAGTTTCATCCGAGATAGGGCTCCGTGTCGTGAGCGAGGGATCCCCTCATTCGATAAATACAGGGTATAGCACAACTGCCGTTTCGCCGGGAATATGCCAGCCTTCGGGTGTGTCGAGCGGCGGGGTGCCGTTGCCGCCATAACGCGGGTCTTCGCTCGACCACAAGATGCTCCAGCGGGCGCCGCTCGGCGGCGCGATCAATGGCTGTCCGATCGATTCGCGCCGCAGGTCGCGGCCGAAATTCACGATCGCTAGTCGAGTCGCTTCGTCATCGGAAAGAAATCGCAACAAGAACGCGTCGGGGCCAAGCGTTGCGCCGTGAATTCGAGTCGCATCGTGCCGGGAGAGAACTGGATCTTCGCGCCGCAAGCGGAGCAAATCCCGATGCATTTCGTACACTTGGGCGTGCCGCCGGCGATCGCCGAAATCGAGCTTGCAGCGGCGGAAGACCTCGGGGTCGCACGGTTCCGGCAGTCGCGATTGAATTTCCGGCAACGCGTAGGAGCGGAACTGCGAGAGAAACTTCGCCCGGCCTCGGGCGACTCCAGGGGCCTCCTGCGCCGCGCAATCGTTGAAATAACAAAACGGCGCCGACGAGGCGAATTCCTGCCCTTGAAAAAGCATCGGCGTTTGCGGCATCAACAAGAACAGCGCAGTCGCTGCCCGATACCGTCCGCGGCTCGTCAATTCGTGCGCTCGCAATCCGGTCGGCGAATTGGCCAACTGATCGTGGTTTTGCAAAAAGTTGATGAATCGCTCGGCGGGGATATCGAGCGCCGGGGAGCCGCGTGGGCCGTCTTGCCATGCATAGCGCTGACCCTGAAAAAGGTAGCCCCACTTCGCGCAGGCGATGAATTCCTCGGCCGAGCCTTCGTAGTCGCTATAATAGGCTTCGCGGCGGCCGGTGAGCCGCGCCATTGCCGTGTGGTGGAAGTCGTCGTTCGCGAGCGCGTCGAGTTCGCAGCCCCCTGCGTCAACCGGGCGGAGCAATTCGGCCCGCTGCGGCTCGTTTTCGCCGGCCACGATGACGCGGCGCGCGCCGGCCGTTTGGCGGGCCTCGCGGGCCAGCTCGCGCAAGATGTGGCTTATCGAATGGTCGTGGAACGCTTGCGTGGCGTCGATGCGCATCCCGTCGAGATGATATTCGCCGACCCAGTGCTTCACATTCGCGAGGAAGAATTCACGGACCGGACCGGATTGCTCGCCGTCGAAATTGATCGCCGAGCCCCATTCGTTCTCGTAGCGCTGCGAATAATAGGCGCCGGAAAATGGCCGCAGCAGGCGCTCGCCGACGGTTCCGAAATGGTTGTACACCACATCCAGAATCACGGCGATCCGATTGCGGTGTGCTTCATCGACGAATCGGCGGAAATCGTCGGGCAGGCCATAGAGATGCGTGGGGGCGAATTGATTCGCGTTGTCGTAGCTCCAGCCGAAGCGGCCTGGAAACTCGGCCACCGGCATCAACTCCACGACCGTGATTCCCAGCGACGCCAGCTCCGGCAACTGCGTTGCCGCGGCGCTCCAAGCGCCCTCCGGAGTGAACGTGCCGATGTGCATTTCATAAAACACCTGACCGGAGATCGACGGTCCGGACCAGTCCGAATCGTCCCATCGATAGCCGCTCGGATCGACCAATTCCGAGGGTCCTTCGGGCCCTTCGGGTTGGAACCGGGACGCGGGGTCGGGCCACAGGTCGTCGCCCTCATCCAGGCGGAAGCGATACCGATCCCCGACCGTGGCACTCGTCGCGAAGCCCGAAAAATATCCCCCCTCCTCACGTGCCAGTTTCACCGCAGGGCAGCGTCTTGGCGCTTCGAACTCGATTTCCACGCTTTGGCAATCCGGAGCCCAAACCCGGAAATGCACTCCCTCCGGCGCGAGTTCGGCGCCGATCGGAAGTTGGCGGGTGAGGGCGTGGGTAGCCATGGGAACGGTCGCGATTTGGGTTCTATCGAGGCGGCGTCGATTCCTCGGCGTTTTGCGGCGATAGAACCAGCGTGGCGTGGGCAGGCAAATACCATTCGGTCTGGAGCAATGGCGGAGTGCCGCAACCGCCGTAACGCGGATCTTCGCTCGACCACAATAGCTGCCAATCCTTGCCCGGCGGCAACGCCAAAAGCGGTTCCGATGGCGGCACGAACTCCAAATCGCGGCCAAGATTCACCAGCAACAATCGATCGTCGCCGTCTGCGCCCAGATATCGCAACATGAAGGCTTCGGCCGCGAGCACCGCCCCGTGCACCCGATCGGACCGCTGCGCGGCAAACACCCGGTCTTCCCTTCGCAAGCGAAGCAGATCGCAGTGCAAGGCGTAGGCAGCCGCATGGGATTCCCGTTCGCGGAGATCGAGCTTGCATTGGGCAAATGTGCCTGGATCGCCGGGATCGGCGAAAAAGCTCGCGGCATCGGCGCCGGTCAGACTGCGAAATTGCCGCAGCGATTCCTGCCGGCCATCGCGCACGAGGCTACCGAGTTCGACGTCATGATCGGCGAAAAACAAGAAGGGCGCGGAGGCACAAAATTCCTGTCCCTGAAACAACAGAGGCGTGCCGGGAGCCAAGAGCATTAACGCCGTTAGCGCCCGATGCCGGCCGAGCGAGCCGATCTGATGCGCCCGCAATCCCTGCGCGGAATTGGCGACTTGATCGTGGTTTTGCAGAAAGATGACGAACTGCGATCCCGGCAGGTCGAATGCCGGCGTGCCGCGGCGATGCTCTTGCCGAGCGTTCCATTGGCCCTGGTAGAGATAACCCCACTTCACCGCGGAAATTAATTCTTGCGGCGTGCCATGGTAATCGCCGTAGTAATATTCGCCATGGCCGGTGAGCGCGACACGGGCCGCATGATGAAAATCGTCGTTCCACGCGGCATCGAGACCAAAGCCGCCTTGGTCTGTCGGTCGCAGCAGCCGCGCTTCTTGAAATTCATTCTCCGCGGTGACGATTGTCTTTCGAGATCCAGCGGCTTCGCGAACACGGCGGGTGATCGCGGCAAGGATGTGATCGGGCGAATCGTCGACGATCGCCTGCACCGCATCGAGCCGCAACCCGTCGAGATGAAATTCGTCGATCCAATATCCCGCGTTAACGATGAAAAACTCGCGCACCGGATGGGAATTGGCGCCATCGAAATTGATGGCGTCGCCCCAGTCGGTGCGATGGCGTTTGGAAATATAGTCGGCCGAGAATTGCCCAAGGTAATTGCCCGAAGGACCGAAATGGTTGTAAACGACATCCAAGATCACGCCCATGCCATGCCGATGCGCCTCGTCGACGAAGCGGCGAAAATCGTCGGGCGTGCCGTAAAGCCGCGTCGGCGCAAACAGGTCGACGCCGTCGTAGCCCCAGCCGAATCGCCCCTGAAACTCGGCCACGGGCATCACCTCGAGCACCGTAATCCCCGTTTGCGCCAGTAGCGGCAATTGCTCGATGGCGGCTGTCCAAGTTCCTTCCGGCGTGAAAGTGCCGATGTGCATTTCGTAAATGATCTGGCCCAATCGCGAAATACCTGGCCACGCCTGGTCGTGCCATTGATACATCGCCGGATCGACGATTGCCGACGCACCCTCGACACCATCGGGTTGCCAGCGGGAGGCCGGGTCGGGGTAGCAATCATTGCCGTCGTCGAGGCAAAAGCCATATCGCCAACCGGCGACTGCGTCCGGCAGGAAGCCGCTGAAATAGCCGTCAGCCTCGGCCGTGAGGTTTACCGAAACACCGGTGTATGCGGCGCGTGTCGGCGTTTTCCGCCGGTTTGCGGATGGATTGTCGTCGCTCGCACTGCGCTCAAGGACGACTGCCACTCGCTTGCGCCGCGGCGCCCAAACGCGAAAATGCACGCCACCCCCCGCCCGGCATTCGGCGCCGATGGGCATGCGGCGACTCGCTAGTTCGCGGGTTTCCTGCAATATCGACGTTTCGTCTGGCCGTTCGGTGGTCGTCTGCATTTTCACGGGCCTATGCAATGTCCGTGCCGCGCCCAGCGACCGACTGGCCACAGGTCTTCCCCCGTCCGGCCCAGCTTTTGCTAGCATTGCTAGCAATCTTTTCCTGCCAGTCTCCCAGGAAGGCCATCATGCCGCGCCCGAGTTGGAAAGGTTATCTTCGCTTGAGCCTCGTGTCGGTGCCGGTGGAGGCGATCAACGCCATCGCAGCCGAGGAGGCCGAGGTGACGCTGCATCAACTACACGCGACTTGCCATAGCCGCATCCGCTATCAAAAGGTGTGCCCAATTCACGGCGAGGTGCCCAATGATGAAATTGTGCTCGGCTATGAGCGCGAGAAGGGGCAATACGTAGTCGTTGAAAAGGATGAGGTCAAGGACATCAAGGGAAAAGCGGAAAAGGCGATCCAAATTGATACGTTCGTCTCGCCCGATTCGATCGATCCCATGCAGTTCGAAGGCCGGGCCTATTATCTCTTGCCGGACGGCCCGATCGGACAAAAGCCTTACGCGGTCCTGCTGCGCGCCCTGGCGGCCAACGGGTATGTGGGCATCGGTCAGGCGGCGCTGTTCGGCCGGCAGCGGTTGGTGGCCGTGCGGGCGATGAAAGACATGCTGTGCCTGGAGATGCTCTATTTTCCGCACCAGGTCCGCTCGCCCGAGTCGATCGCTCCCGATGTTCCCCGGGTGGAAGTGTCGAAAGAAGAACTCCGGCTGGCGACGACATTGATCGAAGCCACCACTTCCGACCAATTCGATATGGCGAAGTATGAGGATGAATACACGGCCAAGTTGAAACGCTTGATCGAATCGAAAATGGAAGAGGAGCCGAGTGTCTCGAGCCCCGCCGAAAAGGAGCTGCCGCTCATCAACTTGATGGATGCGCTGCGGCGGAGCGTCGCGCAACAAAACCGCGCGAAAGGCAGCGGAGCGAAAAAGACCGCAGCCTCCAAACCGACCCCAGCCCACCGCCGCCCAAGCGGCAATCGCCGCGCAAGCTGAATACGAAATACGCGGCCAAGCAGTGGAACGGGGCCAGCGGGCCAGCCGTTTCGTTGCGACTGGGTTTGCTGCCTGCTATATTTGGCTGAGGGTTGTTCATCAGCCCTCCTGCCAAACGATGCCCGCCCACGCCGCTGCCCACCCAGGCGAGTCGCAGATGAGACGCTTGCTCCGCGGTCTGTTCGTCGCTGGAATTCTCGGATTTTGCATCGGCAATTTCTCGGTTGCCGAATCCGCAGCGCCGGCTGTTTCGTCGGCCACCGCATCGCCCGCCGCGGCGAAGCCGGTCGATTTCAATCGCGATGTTGTTCCAATTCTGTCGAACAATTGCTTTAAGTGCCACGGCCCGGACGGCGCCCAGCGGAAGGCGCGGCTGCGGCTCGATGTCGGCGAAGTGGCCACCAAGCCGGCCGAATCGGGATCGATCGCCATCGTTCCCGGCAAGCCCGACAAGAGCGAATTGGTCGAGCGCATTTTTTCCAGTGACGACGACGAGCGCATGCCGCCGCCGAAGAGCAACAAACACCTCAGCGATGCACAGCGGCAAGTGCTGAAACAATGGATCGCCCAAGGGGCCGTCTACAAGCGGCATTGGGCGTATGTCGCTCCGGAGAGGCCGGCGGTTCCGCTGGCCATTGCGGCGCCCGCCGGCGATCCGCCGGCAAATCCGATCGATGCGTTCGTGCTCGCAAAGCTCAAGGAGCAGCATCTCAAGCCGTCGGCCCAGGCCGACCGCGTGACGCTCGTGCGGCGGCTCTATTTCGACCTTACCGGTTTGCCGCCGTCGCCGGCGCAGGTGGCCGAGTTTGTCGATGATCGCGATCCGCGGGCCTACGAAAAGCTCATCGACCGCTTGCTCGCATCGCCGCACTATGGCGAGCGGATGGCCATGTATTGGCTCGACCTGGTGCGCTACGGCGATAGTTGCGGCTATCACAGCGACAACGCTCGCGATGTGTACTTATATCGCGATTACGTGATCGCCGCATTCAACTCCGACAAGCCGTTCGATCGCTTCACCACCGAACAGTTGGCCGGCGATCTGCTAAGCGATGCATCGAATGAAACGCGGATCGCCTCCGGCTACAACCGTCTGCTGCTGACGACCGAAGAAGGAGGCGCGCAGGCCAAGGAATACACGGCCAAATATGCGGCCGACCGGGTGCGCAATCTCGCGAGCGTCTGGCTCGGATCGACGATGGCGTGCTGTGAATGCCACGACCATAAATTCGATCCGTTCAAGACGCGCGATTTCTATAGCATGGAGGCGTTCTTTGCCGACGTGAAGGAAAACGCCATCTCGCGGCAGGAAGAAACTCCGATGCCGTCGGCTGAGCAGGCTGTCGAACTGAAGCGGTTGGAAGACGAACGTGCCACCGCGGCCCGACATCTCGACGAACAAACTCCGGCGCTCGATGCGGCGCAAGCCGAATGGGAGAAAACCGCGACGAGGGACACGGTCGCCTGGACGCCGCTGCATCCGGCAAGTGCGACCGCGAAATCCGGCGCGACATTGAAGATTCTCGACGACAATTCCATTCTCGCCGGCGGGAAGATGCCCGATCGCGAGACGTACACGATCATCGCCGATCTGGATCGCGGCGGAGCGGCCGGAATCAACGGCATTCGGCTGGAAGCGATGGCCGATCCGAGCATGCCGGCCCACGGGCCAGGGCGCGCAAGCAACGGCAATTTTGTCCTCTCCGAAATCGCGCTTGCCGCGGCACAACAATCCTCGCACGAAAAAGCTTCGCCGATCGCGCTCGCACACGCGTCGGCCGATTTTTCGCAATCCGGATTCAACATCGAAAAATCGATCGACGGCAACCTCGGCACCGGTTGGGCGATCTTGCCGGAAGTCGGCAAGACACATTCCGCGATCTTCGAAACGGCGTCGCCGATCCGCGAAGTTGGCAAAGACGACAAGGCCGGCGTCCAGCTCCAATTCGTTCTCCAATTTCACTTCGGCGCGGCGCATAGCATCGGCCGGCTTCGACTTTCTACCACCACGCACGCGCCGCCTCTCGCCGTCGGCAAGGGCTTGCCCGCCGATATCGCCAAACTGCTCGACATCGCCGCGGCGAAGCGCACCGCGGCCCAGCGCCAATCGGTCTCCGCCTATTTCCGCTCGATCGCTCCCGAGCTTCGATCCGCGCGAGCTAAAGTCGCCGAACTGAATCGCAAGAAAGCCGAATTGGAAAAGAGCTTTGCCAAAACGCTCATCACGACGTCCGTCGCTCCGCGAAGCGTGCGCATTTTGCCGCGCGGGAATTGGCAGGACGATTCGGGCGAGATCGTGTCGCCGGCCGTGCCGGAATTCTTGCTGCCACTCGAGATCAAAGACCGCCGGCCGAACCGCTTGGACCTCGCCCGCTGGCTCGTCGATCGCCGCAATCCGCTGGTGGCGCGTGTGTTCGTCAATCGGATATGGATGCTATTGTTCGGCCAGGGGATCGTAAAAACGAGTGAAGATTTTGGCTCGCAAGGCGCGGCGCCCTCGCATCCCGCGTTGCTCGATTGGCTGGCCACGGATTTCGTCGCCAGCGGTTGGGATGTGAAACATATCGTGAAGTTGGTCGCGATGTCGAACACGTACCGGCAAGCGTCGGTCGCGTCGCCGGAGCTGCAGCAAATTGATCCCGATAATCGCTGGCTCGCCCGGCAAGGCTGTTTCCGCCTCGATGCGGAATTCGTCCGCGACGATGCGCTGGCGATCAGCGGGCTGTTGTCGCCGAAGATCGGAGGACCGAGCGTCAAGCCATATCAACCGGCCGGATATTGGGCCTATCTCAATTTTCCGACGCGGGATTGGCAGGCCGATCGCGGAGAAAACCAATACCGCCGCGGGCTGTATACGTGGTGGCAGCGCACTTTCCTGCATCCAAGCCTCAAGGCCTTCGACGCGCCGACGCGCGAAGAATGCACCGCCTCGCGCACGCGGTCGAACACGCCGCTGCAATCGCTGGTGCTCTTGAACGATCCGACGTATGTCGAGGCGGCGCGGGTGTTCGCAGCCGAGATCGTGGGGCAAGGGGGCAGCCAAGCGGCGGAACGAATCGATTGGGCGTTTCACCGCGCGCTGTCACGGCCGGCGACCGCCGACGAGAACCGCATTCTGCTCGAACTCTACACCAAGCATCATGCCGAATATATCGCCGACGCTGCCGCAGCGAAAAAGCTGCTCGGCGTCGGAGATGCGGCGCCGCCCGCGGGCGTCGATCCGGCCGAGCTGGCCGCATGGACATCGGTCGCCCGGGTGATCCTGAATTTGCACGAAACGATTACACGAAGTTGAGAGCCAAAAGTGATGAACGATCTCGAACAACTCCGCTTGCAGCTCAACCGCCGCACATTCTTGGGGCGCACGGCGTCGGGCATGGGCTCGCTCGCCCTGGCTTCGCTGTTGAATCCCCAGCTGCTATCCGCGGCGGAAGCGGCTGCCGGCGGCGGCCCGGCGAATCAAAAATGGCGCGGCGTCGTTCGTCCGTTGCATTTCAAGCCGACTTGCAAGCGAATCATCTATCTCTACATGGCTGGCGGCCCGTCGCACCTCGAAACCTTCGACTACAAGCCCAAGCTGGCCCAATTGCATGGCAAGCCGATGCCCGAGTCGATCACCAAGGGGCAGCCGATCGCGCAATTGCAGGGCCAGCAATTGAAATGCTTCGGCCCGCAGCACGCGTTTGCCAAATACGGGCGATCGCGGCAAGAGATCTGCACGATTTTTCCCAACATCGGCAAATTGGCCGACGATATGTGCATCATTCGCTCGATGCATTCCGATGCGATCAACCACGATCCGGCCCACACGTTCATGAACACGGGCACGACGATTTCGGGCCGCCCGTCGATGGGTTCCTGGCTGCTCTATGGCCTGGGCAGCGATGCCGAAGACCTGCCCGGCTTCGTGGTCATGACTTCGTCGGGCAAATTCGGCCAGCAGCAGCCGATCGCCGCCCGCATGTGGGCCAGCGGCTTCCTCCCGAGCAAATTTCAGGGAGTGCCGTTTCGTTCGCAGGGCGATGCCGTGCTCTATCTCAGCAGCCCGCCGGGCGTCGATCGCGACCGGCAGCAAGATGTAATCCAAGCTTCCGAGGCTCTCGATCGGATCCACGACACGACGGTCGCCGATCCCGAGATTCAAACGCGCATCGCCCAATATGAAATGGCGTTCAAGATGCAAACGAGCGTGCCGGGCCTGATGGATCTGTCGGGCGAACCGGCCAACGTGCTCGAGATGTATGGCACCAAGGGGGCCGACGGTTCGTTTGCGGCCAACTGCCTTCTGGCCCGGCGACTTGCCGAGCGCGGCGTGCGATTCATCCAGCTCTACCATCGCGATTGGGATCATCACGGCGGGCTGAAGCGAAACATCGAGGGAATTGCCGGCGAAGTCGACCGAGCCACCTGGGCCTTGGTGAGCGATCTCAAGCAACGCGGGATGCTCGACGACACGCTGGTCGTGTGGGGCGGCGAATTCGGCCGCACGCCCATGGCCCAGGGCGATGGCCGGGATCATCACATCAAAGGCTATTCGCTGTGGATGGCCGGCGGCGGCATCAAGGGGGGCATCACCTACGGGGCAACCGATGAATTCGGCTACAACGCCGTGGAAAATCGCGTGCACACCAACGATTTCCACGCCACGATGCTGCGGCTCTTCGGCATCGACCACACCCGGCTGACCTATCGCCATCAAGGCCGCGACTTCCGCCTGACCGACGTCGCCGGCACTGTGGTGAAAGACATTTTGGCATAGGGGGAGCCGCAACCAAAGTAGCAGGCACACTCCGTGTGCCGTCTGCCCTGCTCTTTGCGCAGCACGCGGCGGAGCGCCGATGGCACACGGAGTGTGCCTGCTACCATACGGTGCGCGCCATCACACATTGCCGCCCGCCAGGCCACTTTAATTCACCCGCCTGCCCGACGTCGCCGGCACTGTGGTGAAAGACTTTTTGGCATAAGGGGAGCCGCAACCAAAGTAGCAGGCACACTCCGTGTGCCGTCTGCCCTGCTCTTTGCGCAGCACGCGGCGGAGCGCCGACGGCACACGGAGTGTGCCTACTACCATACGGTGTGCGCCATCACACATTGCCGCCCGCCAGCCAGCCGGTGCTCCAGGCGGCTTGAAAATTGTAGCCGCCGATCGGGCCGTCGAGGTCCAACAGCTCACCAGCGAAAAACAGCTGCGGCGCCAATTTGCTCTGCATGGTGCGCGAATCGACTTCGTCGAGCGACACGCCTCCCGCCGTGACCTCGGCTTTCTTGAATCCGAGCGTGCCACTCAGTGGCACGGACAAATGCTTGAGCATGTGGGCCAATCGACCGCGGTCCGCCTTGCTCAATTCGGCCGCCTTGCGATCCGCCGGCACGCTCGATTGCTCGAGCGCGATCTCGGCCAGCCGTCGCGGCAGCAATTGGCCCACCAAGGCCGACACTTGCTTCTTGCCCGAGGCAGCCGATTCAGCGCGCAGCCATTCGAGCAATTGCGATTCACGTTGCTGAGGCGACAAATCGATCTGGGCCACCAGCGTTCCCGGCCACGGATGCCCCGACACGGCTCGGCTGACATCGAGCGCTGCCGGGCCGGTCAATCCGAAATGTGCAAACAACAGCGAACTGCGCCTGCTTGCCAGCGGCCGGCCGTCGCCGTCCAACACCGTCAGCACGACATCCGGCAGCGTGACGCCACGCAAATCGAGCACCCACGGCGCGGTCGTCGTCAACGGCACCAGCGCGGGCCGCGGCGGAACGATCGTGTGCCCGAACTGCGCCGCAAAGCGATAGCCATCGCCGGTGGTTCCCGAGCCGGGATACGATTGCCCGCCGGTCGTGAGAACGACGCTCCGGGCAAGCACCGTTTGCCGTGGCGTCGCCAATCGAAAGCAATCGCCTGCGCGTTCGAGCTGCATGAGTGGTTCGCCGAGCGACATCGTCGCGCCGCTACGAGAAAACCGTGCGAGCAATGCGTCCAGCACGTCGGCGGCTTTGTCCGACTCGGGAAACACTTTGCCGGTTTCTTCGACCTTGGTCGCGATGCCTTCGGCTTCGAACATGGCGATCGTGGCCTCGACGCCGAGGGCGGCAAGGGCGGAATGCAGAAACCGGCCCGGCAGGCCGTAGGCTTCCACGATGCCGCGGTTATCGGTGGCGTGGGTCAGGTTGCAGCGTGTGCCACCCGACATGAGGATCTTGATTCCCGGCCGCTTGTTCTTCTCCAACAGCAGAACGCTTCGGCCAAGTTCGGCAGCGCGCAACGCGGCGACCAGCCCAGCCGCCCCCGCCCCGGCCACGACAACATCCCAGGGCTCCGTTCGAGTTTCATCGTTCATGCGATAACAAATCCCGGCGCGGTTGCTTTTCCGTGTGCGAATATTGCTAAACTACCGCTGCCGCTCGCCCGCCGACAAGCCGGGTGTTGCAAGCGAAGAAGCACTTGCATAATCGGCGGGGAAATCGCGTAGCGAACGAACGTCCCAATTAGTTGTCCGCGCCAAAAAAAGGAACTGAGTATGATTCGCCACCGGATTGCGTCCCATCGTTCGGCGTTGGTTGCGGTCGCGTTGTGCGCGATCTTCGCGATTTCGCGGCTGCATGGAATGGCGACTTCGGCCCCGCCGCCCGCCGCTGCAGCGCCGTATATCGTCGCCGCCGGGACGGCCACATTTCGAATGGGCGCGGAGCAAGACAACGCCACATTCACGCACGTGAAGCTCGCCGCCGACGTCGCTGCTCGGCTCGGCGACGATTACATCGTTCTCGTTTCGGCACGATATCCCAAAGCGGGCTATCCCTTTTTCTCGCCGCTATGGAAACCGGCCGCCGACGGCTTCGACGTAACGATGGTCGATCCATCTCTAGGCGCCGGCTCAACCGCCTCGTACGACAACGCCAACCACACGTTTCCCATCGATTGGGTCGTCGTCAAGAAATGAGGGGAAAGCCCTTTTCGCACCATGGTTCAATGCAATTGGAACTCATCGTCGGGACAGTCTGCCGGTCGAAGGGCTAGACATCCCCGCGCCGCGCGCCCGCCATGAAGGGCCTAACCTGTGGTGCGCATTCCGGCGGCGATTCCTTGGACGGTTAGGCGCAGCAGCGTGCGTAGTTTCGCGGCTTCGAGGGGTTCGAGTTCTTCGAGCGGCTTGGTGCGGCGGCGGCGGATGAATTCGATTTGGATCAGATTCAACGGATCGACATACGGATTGCGGGCTTCGATCGAGCGTTGCAGCCACGGGGCCGACACCAAAAGATCCTCGCCGCCGACCAGATCGAGCACCGCTTGCCGCGTTCGGTCGTACTCCGCCGACACCCGCGACCAGCAGGCCCGGCGAACTTCGTCGGATTCGATCAGATCGGCATAACGGCCGGCGACGTACATGTCGGCCTTCACGAGCGCCAGGGCGGCGTTGTCGATCGTAGCTTGAAAGAACGGCCAGCCGCGATACATCTGCTTGACGATTTGCCACGCTAGCGGATCGCGCGATTGCAGATCGCCGAGCGCCGCGCCCAGGCCATACCACGCCGGAATGATGCAGCGATTCTGGGTCCAGGAGAAAACCCAGGGGATCGCCCGCAGATCGCCGAGCGTGCGTTCGCCGCGGCGGCGCGAGGGCCGCGAGCCGATGGGCAGATCTTCGATTTCCTCGATCGGCGTCGTGGCGACGAAATATTCCATGAAGCCCGGCTGATCGACCAATTCGCGATAGGCCGCCAGCGAACGGTTGGCAAGCCCCTCGATCAAGTCCATCCACGCCGGCTCGGGATCGCAGCGATGCACGGTCGATCCGACGAGTGTTGCCCAGGTCACCTGCTCGAGATGCCGGTAGGCGATCTGCACATCGTCGTAGCGCTCGGCGAGCACTTCGCCTTGCTCGGTCAGCCGCAGCGTGCCGTCGAGGGCTTCGCCGGGCAACGAAAGGATGCCGCGGGCCGCCGGGCCGCCGCCGCGGCCAAGCGAGCCGCCGCGGCCGTGGAAAAACGTGACACGCACGCCATGTTCGCTGGCCACTCGGTGCAACCCGCTCTGCGCCAAAAATAGCCCCCAGCAGGCGGCGAGGTAGCCGCCGTCTTTCGTGCTGTCGGAATAGCCGACCATGATGATCTGGCGATTTCCTTGCCGGGCCAGATGTTCGGCGTAGACCGGCGAAGCAAGGATCGCGGCCAGCGTTTGCGGCGCTCGTTCGAGATCGCCGATCTTTTCGAACAGCGGCGAGATGCGCAGCTCGCTCGCGGCGGCGGGTTCGTTCCGACGCCTGGCGTCGGCCTGAGCCCACCGCCAGAGCCAGAGTACGCTAAGAACGTCGCCGTCCGATTGCGTGAGGCTGATGACGTTGGTTCCCAGGCAATCGGCGCCGAACTGCGCCAGCGCCCGATGCAGCACTCGATACAACTCCAAGGTGTCTTGAGCCAGCGGCGAAAGGGAATCGAGCGGCACGGTTAAAGGCGCGCCCATCGACCGCTGCAACACTTCGGCGCGCTGCCGCTCGTCGAGCGCTGCGAAATCGTTTTCCACGCCCGCGGCACGGAGCAATTCCGCGATCACTTCCAAATAGCGCCGCGAATCTTGGCGAATATCGAGCCGTGTGAGGTGCAGGCCGAACGCCATTGCCAAGTCGAGCCAGCGCTGGGCCTCGTTGTCGCGCCCCAAGCGCCCGCCGCCCGCGGTAAATTGTTCGGCCAGCGCTTCGACGTCGGCCGTGAATTCTTCGGCATCTTGATAATTGCCCGGGCGAACCGGCTCGATGGCCCCCACGGCCCGCGATCGCTCGAGCCGCCATTCCATCACTTTGACCCAGCGTCGCAATATTTCCCTCGGCGCGACGCCGGCCAACTCTTGCTCGAGGTCGGGCCAGCGCTCGACGGCCGCGGCGATGCGGTGCGAGAGCGCCGCGGCGGCCGGCGTGATCGCCGTCGAAACGGTCAGATAGTCGTACATTCGCTTGGCCGTAGCCAGATGATGTTCGATCGCGGCATTTCGCAAGCGGCAAAGCGTCTGCGCGGTGACCGACGCGGTGACATGCGGATTGCCGTCGCGATCGCCGCCCATCCAAGAGCCGAACCGCAGAAAAATCGGCACGCGAAACGCATGCTGCGGATAATGTTCGGCCAGTGCCCGGCGCATGGCTTGATAGACTTGCGGCACGACATCCCACAGCCGGGGCATGATCGACAGCCCGCGCTCGACTTCTTCCAACACGGTCGGGCGCTGGGGCCGCAAGAATTCGGTTTGCCACATCGCCGTCAGCTCGCCCAACAGGCTGAGGTCGAGCGCTCGCCTCTCGCGCGGGAGCAGGTCGCTGCGATCGTATTCTTGGAGCACGTGGCGCATGCGGCGGAGCTTGGCCCGAATCGACCGCCGCTTGGCTTCGCTGGGATGCGCGGTGAACACCAGCTCGATCGCCAGGGCATCGAGCGCGTGTTGCACCATCTCGGCCGAATAGTTTTCCGCTTTGAGTTGGGCGATGGCCGCCCCGAGCGATTCGGAGAGCGGGGCCGGATCGCGCTGCTGCTCGCGCGATCGCAACACGCGCACGCGCTGCCGGTCTTCGGCGATATTGGTTAGATCGAAGAAAATGCTGAACGCTCGAGCCACCACTCGGGCAGAGGCCCCGTCGATCGCCGCGATTTTCGCAGCCAGTTCTTCTTCCGCTTGAGCCGAGCCGCCGCGGCGCTCGAGCGAGAGGCGGCGAATCTGCTCGACCAACTCGAAGGCCGGAGCGCCCGCCAGATCGTTGAGCACTCGGCCGAGCATATCGCCAAGCAGCCGCACATCGCGATGCAGCAGGCCGTCGCCGGGGGTGTTGTCGGCCGGCTTTTGGTCGTCGCGAGCTTTGTCGCGGCGCGGCTTTTCGGTGCGGAGACTGTCGCTACGTAAGTCGTCGCTGATCATTGATGGCACCCCAGATCGCCGTGACTTTTTTTGGGCGAAAGCAGTTGTGTGGCAGGCATGTGCGCGATCAGGGCGGGTCGCTATGCTGGCTGTCGTGAGTGGCGGCGTTGCTCGCCGTCCTGCCTGGCACGGCCTGTCTCGCTGGGGCACGAGATAGACCGATGGGAGGCGAGCCCTTTCCGCTGCCCAGCATGGATAATGTTGTATCGCGCATGGCGGCTTTCGCAACTGGCGAACGCTTCGTTGCGGCGATTTTTTCGCCATGGGACGAGGCTAGCGGCGGAACATGACCGCCGGAAAAATCGGATTTCGTCTCGGTATTTCCGCTGCGCAGTTCGCCGAATGGCCCATCCGCCGCGTTGCCCCTCTTGGGTGAGATGATTATAGTGGAGGCTGGCGTTCACGGAGGAAACCTCGTTCGAGCAGCGGTGGCCTATGCAGATTCTGCTGACCAACGACGACGGCATATACGCCCCCGGTTTGGCCGCGATGGAGCGAGCCCTGCTAAAGCTGGGAGAGGTGGCTGTCGTCGCTCCGGCGACCGAGCAAAGCGGCGTGGCTCATTCGATTACTTATCTCCGGCCGCTGACGGCCAAAGAGGTGTTCGACGGTCCGCGGCGACGGGGTTGGGCGGTCGACGGCAGCCCGGCCGATAGTGTGAAGATCGGCGTGTTCGAGTTTTGCCCGCGACGGCCCGATCTGGTCGTCAGCGGCATGAATGGCGGTTTGAACGCGGGAATCAACGTGCTTTATTCGGGCACCGTGGCGGCGGCGATCGAAGGGGCGTTTTTCGGAATCACGAGCATCGCGATTTCCTTGGAATTCGACGAGCAGGCCGAGTTCGACCGGGCCGCCGAGTTGGCTTTGCGGGTGATCCGGCAAATTTTGGCCGCGAAGGGCCCGCAACCGCGGCTCTACAACGTCAATATTCCGACCAGCGCGATCAACAAGCCGAAGGGCGTGAAAGTCGTGCCGATGGGCGTTTATCGCTACGGCGAAAAGTTCGAAAAACGGATCGATCCGCGCGGCCGGGAGTATTTTTGGGCCACCAACGAACCGATGCCCCCTCGCGGCAAAGAAGAGACCGACATCACGGCCCTCGAGCAGGGCTACATCACCGTCACTCCGCTCAACTACGACCTGACACAGCGGAACACAATCTCCGAAATGGAGCGCTGGAACTGGGCCTCCTTAGACTGCGAGATTAAATCCGATTTCTAACACCTAGCCGTATCCCCTGACCCCCCACCCTGACGATGACTCGAACATTCGCACTTCTGGCCGTGTCACTCGGCCTGCTTGTGATGAGCGGTTGCGGCGAGGTGAAGGGGAGCAACGCGGCCGCCGCCCAGGCTCAGACGGCGGCGCTGCAGCCGATGCCCCCAGCGCCGGAAGATCGCGATCTAAAGCTGAGCCCGCCCCCGCTCGCCCCCGCCCCGCTGCCGAAGATCGAGATTGCGGCGCCGAGTTCTGCCGACAACGGAAAACAGCCGTTCGATTTTTCCGACAATGGCCAACCCCTTGCGGCACCCACGGCGGGCCAAAACCCGGCGTCGCACGGCCAAGCGATTATCAAACTTTCCGACGCGAAAGTGTCGAGGGCGTCGCCGGGTGCTTACCGCTACCAAATTGCCTACGAATTCGTGCAGGGCCAAGCGTCCCCCACGAAGTTCTACACGGTGACCCTGCACGGCCTGCCCGCCAACCGGCAAGAAACATCGCATCTTGCCCCAGCCGCGGGAAGGTCTCTACTTCCGCGAGGGACGTTCGCTGGCACCGTCGGAATCCCGGGGGACATCAGCGGTGCCATGATCCTCGTATTGGAGGGTGACCGTGCCAACAGCGACGGCCGCTTGGCGTCGAATGTCCTCGAAGTCGGCTTGGACGGAAATCCGCCTCCCGGGCAGAACAACGCAACCGCCGCGGTCCCGCCGCTGAATAATTCCGACGCCGGGCCGCCCCATGTGCAGGTCACCGATGCAATCATCAGGCAGGTTGACGCCGGCAAATTTCACTTCGAATTCAACTATGCGTTCGACCGGGGCGGGCCGATCGCAGCAGATTCGTACGCGGTTCTTATCGAGGACACGGTGCCCGGGGAGCAACCAAAATATCCGGTCCTAATGGAGCTGCCAGGAAGATCGCTTCAGCGAAGCGGAACGCTCCAGGGAAACTTTGCATGGGATGGTAAAGCACCGTCACTCAAAATATGCGTCCACCGGGCAGCGAAAGGGGAAGCCAAGGCCTACGCGATTTCCGACGGCCTAATGGCGCCGGTCATTCGGGACGATGGCGCGTCGGCGCTGAACGGACCCCGCATTGGTCCAACGGTTGGCCGAACGCCGTCGTCCTCGGGTCCGACACGCGTCGACGTCGGCGGGGAATTCTGGCGGATCGATGCAAACAAGCTCCGCTTCCGAGTCGGATATGACTTCAAGAGCGGCCAACTCGATCCGAAGAAGTGGTACACGGTCGTCGTCCATGAGGAGGGCGCCAACGCACACGGCGGACAAGCGACCGCCAAGTTTCCGGGGTCGGTGATGTTCCCAGACGGCGGCTACCTCATCGACGACCTCGCGCTCGGCGGCAACGCCGGTGAATACGCAGCGCAAATGCTCGAAGGAGACTCCGAGCAAGACCCGGGACATCCGATTTCCGCTCTCAACGCCGGCTACGTGATTCGCGATCTGGCGCCGAGCGCGGCCGTGCGAAGCTTGCCACTCGCGGATAAGGCCGGCGCGGGCCCTGCTGCCGCGAAGAATTCTCCGCACGCAGGCGGAGCGGTTCACGTCGCGCTCTCCAATGCTTCGGTGGCGCGGGTCGATGCCGGCCGGGTTCACTTCAAGGTCGACTACGATTTCACCTCCGGTCAGCCCGATCCAAAACATGTCTACGTCGTCGTCGTCACGAATCCAGACGAAACCTTCCACGGAGTCATTCGGCGCGAGAAGAACTTCGTCGGCAAAGGGCTTCCGTCGAAAGGAACGTTCGAAGGCGATCTGGGCCTCGGCGGACGCAATCCGACGTTTCAAATGAAAATCGAGGATCTCGTCCCCCCGGGCATCGTTCACGTCGTTTCCGACGTCGTCGAGATCGGCGTTCACCGCAATATCAAGCCCGACAAACAACACGCGGATTTGCGGCCGGCGGCCGTTGGCGTCGGGGCCCAAGGCAAAGACTATGGCGCCGGCATGGTAACGACGCCGGTTAGCGCATATTTCGCCGCGAAGCAGATGATCGTGTTCAACATCCAACTGCCGAAGGCGATGCAAATGTTCAAATTGACAAAAAATCGGAATCCGAATTCGCAGGCGGAATTCGACGAACAAATCATCAAGGAATGGGACATCAAGCTTCCCGAGCTTCCGGCCGGCGAACGCTATCTCTACGACCCGGCGAAGGGCGAATTGATGGTCGAACATCCTGAGAAGAAATAACGGCCATTTGCGATATACGTGACGTCAATTCGTCTCCTCAAATCATCTCATCCGTGAATCGGCACCACAGGTTAGCAGCGATGAAATCTCTTCTACGAAAATCGATTTTCCGCGGCGGCGCGGTTGCCGTCGCCCTGGCTTTTCTCGCCGCATCGCCGGCGCGCGGCGATAGCTGGATCTTTCAGCCGTCGTACTACACGCAAGCGCAGCAGCCGGTGGTGCGGATCGGGGCGGGGCGCTATTTGGTTCTCGGCGGCCCATTCTATACGCCGCCGCAAGGCGAATTCGTTCGCAGCGGTTTCCGCAACTCGATCAACACGATCCAAATCGGCAACCAAACGTTCGATCAGGTGAACGTATGGGATTCGTGGATCCAAGTCGGATCGCAGTATTAGGCTGCAGGCTTGAGGCTGCAGGCTTGAGGACGAGGAAGCGAGCATCGCGCTACGCTAGCGTAGTGTCTGCGAAATAGGGTGTTTTATTCGTCTCACCCGCCTGCATTTTTTCCAACCACCAAGCCACAGAGAACACCGAGAAGACAAAGCCGAGTCGAGGGCGAGACGCTTCACCCGGCGCCGGACGGCGTCGCTCGCCCATTCGGACGCTTCCCACCCTACTCTGTGTGCTCGGTGACTCTGTGGTTACCACGCTTGCCGTTATTTCGACGGCGGGGGCAGGGCCCGGGAGGGCGTTAGCAGACGGTCGATCGAAAGCGCGCCGGAGCCTTTGACCAAGATCACCAGCGCCAGGGCGATGGCGAGCAGGTGGTATTCGTAGCCTTCGGGTTTGCCCGGAACATTGCCCCAGTTCATGAAGAAGCCGTTCTGGAAGTGGACCTTCACGATGGCCACAACCATGACGCAGATTATTCCCAGGGCTGCCACTCGGCCCAGCAAACCGAGCACCAGCGCGATTCCGCCGCCGAATTCCGCGGCAATGGCCAGAAAGGCCAGCGGCGCCGGGATGTGCATCGTATCGGTGAACACTGCCATTGTTTCATTGAACGTATGGCCGCCGAACCAGCCGAGCACTTTCTGTGAACCATGGATGAAGAAAACGATTCCGAGCACAAGCCGGGCCGCCACCAATACGCAATCGTCGTTCGTGCGTAGCAGTTTTGCGACCATGATCGCCCCCTTGTTGTTTGCTCGGTTCAGTATTGGCTTTGATCGATCACGAAGCCGTCGTTGGATAGGTTCAGCTTATCCCACACGCCAAGGCTGGAGGAACCGGTTCCCTTTTCGACGTTGTCGATGATAAAGTGCACGCTGCCGTCGCAAAAACAAACATTTACACCGCCGGCATGCAAGCTGCGGGCCGTCTGTTGCACGTTGCCGTTGTTGCCAGTGTAGCAAGGCATTCCCAGCAAGCTCAGTTCCGACGAGCCCCCCAGCGCGTTGGCCACGTCGCTGCAACCGACGCTATCGTCTGCCCAGATCTGGGTGCAATTCGGTCCGTTGTCGTCCTGGACATATCCATGGCACCACAGCGCGCTCGGGCAAGCGCCGCTCATCGCCCAGATGCCGCGGCAATCGTACGAAGTTAAACCGGCACGAAGTTCGCCGAGCAAGATCGTATTGCTGGCGCCGTCTTTGATGTCGTCGAGCCGCAGCGAAGCATTCGCGCCCATGACGCCTTGGAGCTGGTTGTTCGACCATCCGGGGCCGACGCCGCTGGTGCCGCCGGTGCCCATGTAGCCCAGGCTGGCGTTGGCCCCGTAGTTGCCGCGTGCCCAGCCGTCGCCGAGATTGTTCGTCGAGCCGCTCGGGCTGGTAGAGCCCATGAATGGCGTGCGATTGTAAGAGTCCGACGGGCAGAGCATGAACGACAGGCTCGTGCCCCGCGCGACCACGTTGCTTTGGGCATTGCCGCCCGGCCCGGTGCCTGTGGCGCTGCTGCTGATCGGCTGGTTGATATTGCCGGAGGCGTCGGTGACGAAGGTTTGCCGTAGGGCGGCCTGATCCAATTGTGGGAGAATCAGGATGACCCAGTTTTCAAACAGCGTCGAGACATTGCCCGATTGGCCTCCTTCCACGCCGGAAAGATTCAGCGTCCAGGTGCTCCCGCTTTGGGTTCTCCACACCGAGCTCGGCGGAAACATGCCAAACGCCGAGTGGTAGGACTGCAACGCCAAGCCCAATTGCTTGATATTGCTTTTGCATTGCACGTTATGGGCCGATTCTCGAGCCTGATTCACGGCCGGCAAAAGGATCGACACCAAAATCGCGATGATGGCGATAACGACGAGCAGTTCGACCAAGGTAAAGCCGCGCGGCGGCGCAGCTCGTCCGCCAGAGCCAAGACGCATGAAAACCTCGCATGACAAATAAACCCCACCCGATGAACATATTTGACACATGGGAACGCGGGCTGTCAACGATTTGTCGAATCGTCGCAGAGGGAGTACGTCGAACCAACGAACTCCCTGGCGATCGTCGATGGGGCGGCGAGCTTCGACCCGTTTTGCCCGCCGGTGAGAGAGCCGGCATATCTCGTCGTCATTTGAATAATTCGGCGTCGTGTGGTTGAATCGGGGTTGGCACGTCATGCCCAGTTTCGGCGAACTATCCGCGATAAGGAACACACCACGATGGCCTCACGCTCGATTGCCCTTTCGGTCGCACTCATCTTGCATTGCTGCGGGTTCGGAGTGGCGGCTTGGGCCCAGGACAAGGCCGCGGCTCCGGCGGCGATCTCCGCGGCGGCGCCGAAGTATTTCGAAGACGATGTGGCGGCATCGAATCCGTTGCGGGCCGAGCAGGCGAAAGAATTGGATGGATATATTCTCGCGCTGAAGCGCGACAAGAGCCGGCTCGACGCACTGTTCAAGCCCGACTATTCGTCGCCGCGGGCCTTCGAGAAATCGGCCGAGCCGCTGCGCAGGGCCTTTTGCCGGAGCATCGGTTATCCGCCCCCCGGAGCGGCGCCGTCGGAATCGCCGACGTTCGACAAGATCGGCGACGACAGCATGGCGAACTATTATCGAGCGAAAATTGCGATCCTGCCCGGCGTCCATGCCGAAGGGATTTACATCGTGCCCAAGCAGCTTGCCGGCCCGGCACCGCTGGTGATCGCGATGCATGGCGGCGGCGGATCGCCGGAAGTGGCGCTCTTTCATGGCGGGGCGAATTATCACGACATGGTGCGCGGCGCGGCGAAACACGGCTATGTCGTTTTTGCGCCGCAACATCTCTTCTCGGCCGACGGTTTTCCCAAGGATATTCGCAATCGGATCGACGAGCGGATGCGGCTGGTCGGCACCAGTCTGACGGCCGTCGAAATCGCCAAGATCACGCGCAGCCTGGATGTCATTCTCAAGCGGCCCGAGGTGGATCCGCAGCGGGTCGCGATGGTCGGGCTGTCGTATGGCGGCTACTACGCACTGGTCGCTCCGGCGATCGACAGGCGGATCAAAGTCGCCGTGTCGAGCTGCTATTACGGCGTGCAGGAGGGGCGCTACGAGCGCGACGAACTCTCGGTGCCGAGCGATTTCAGGTTCAGCGATCGTTTTACACTGTTCCGCGATTCGGAGATCGTTGCCCTGATTTGCCCCCGGGCGCTTGAAATCCAGGCCGGCAACAAAGACGATCCCGACCATCGCGAGCCGGGCAAGCTGCTCGCGCCGAATTCGCGAGCCTATTACGAAAAGCTCGGCCTCGCCGACCGGTTTCACTATCTGATCTTCACGGGGGGCCACGAATTCCACGATGAATCGGCCTGGGACTTCGTGCAGAAGCACTTGAACGATTGAGCCGGGATGTGCCTGGGGGTTTTGCTCATGCATGCGGATGCTTTCCGCTGTTTTCGGTGTTCTCTGTGGTTCAAACGCTTGGATTCTTTGAATCGCGCGACGATTCTCTGCCTCGGTTTTTCCCTAGCCCCGCATTTATGCCGGGGAACGCGCGCGTGATATGAGCCTCATTAGCCCGCCTTCAGCGGGCTTACGGCGCGGCGGTCTCGGCATCGAGGATTGCCGTGAGCGGCGGCGGCGCTCTTGTGTCGGCAAATGCAGGCTGCGAGAATGCCCGCATTTCACAGCACGACTTTGACCGCGCCAGCCTTTTTGCCGCTGAGGTTCATCTGCTGTCTCCCGCCGAAGAACTTGGGCTCAGCGGTTTGAGCTTGGATAGCCAACTGCGCAGGGCTGTCCATGCGCTGCCGGCGAAAGCGATCGTCGATTTGATCCGCCGCACCGCGGAGGAATCGCGGCTGCGGCACCTCATCTATCAGCGGGATGGGGGCGAGGAACTCGTGCGCGTGCTGATTCGTCCCCTGGGGGTGATGCCCGAGCAGAGGGCCTATCTGCACTACGTGAATCTCACGGTTCTCAACGCGCTCAAGCGTCTGCCGGAACTCTATTTGGACGATCCGGAAATCCGCCGCATCGTGCCGTTGAGCGAGCCGGAGGAGCAGTGGCTCCGCGACACCTGGGGGCCGAGCCAGCGCGACAGCAATCCGGTCATCGGCCGGCTCGACGGTGTGATCGACCTCACCAGTCCGATGTGGAAAGACTCGTTGCGGCTGATCGAGCCCAATCTATGCGGCGTCGGCGGCATTCACATGAGCCCCATTGCCGAGCAACTGATCGCCGACTTGGTGTTGCCCATGTTGCAGCGGCAGAATCCGCAATTGCAGCTCGAGCTCGGCTCCGACTTGCGAGAGTTGTTCATTCAAGAACTGCTCGATCATCTCGAATCGCTCGGACGCAAAGGGCAGCACGTTTGTTTCATCGAAGCGAAATACTCGGCCATCGGCACCGACGAACAAACCCCGCTGGCCGAATACTACCTCCGCCGCCATGGTCTGAACGTCTTGCACGCCGACCCGGCGGAGCTCGATGTCCGCGACGGAGCGGTGTGGTACGAGGATAGCCCGATCGACATCGCCTACCGCGACTATGAAGTCCGCGATTTGATCGCATTGGAGCGCGACGAAGGGGTGAATATCGATGCGATGCGGCTGCTGTTTCGGGAGAATCGGATCGTTTCGTCGATGGCCGGCGACTTCGACCACAAAAGCGCCTGGGAGATTCTGACCGATCCGCGTCTCACGGGCCGATATTTCAACGCGGAAGAACGGCAAGTTTTTCGGCGCCACATTCTTTGGACTCGGCTCCTCTACGACCGCAAGACAACCTTGCCCGACGGCAAGCTCGGCGACCTGCTCGAGTTCGTGCGCGAAGATCGCGAGGTGCTCGTTCTCAAGCCGAATCGTTCGTATGGCGGCGATCGGGTGCTGCTCGGGCATCTGATGGATCAGGCCGAATGGGAGCGGGCCGTCGAAGCGGCGGTTCGCGATCCGGCAGCCTGGGTGGTGCAGCGGATGGCGCTGTTGCCGGTTTGCGAATTTCCGGTCGTCGCCAGCGACGGCGAGGTGCGGATCGAACCGTTTTATGTCGTGATGGGTTTCGCCCCAACGCATTATGGCCTTGCGATTATCGGCCGGGCTTCGCAAAAACAAGTCGTGAACGTCGCCCAGCGCGGCGGGATGTGTGCCGTGCTGGTCGGCCGGCCCGCCGGACGGTTGGTTGGACCTGGAGGGATGATTTAGCAGCCCTTTGCAGTATTGCCGTCGGGCGATTGCTTGCGTGCCGCTGGCTCTGCGAGTGTGGCACTGGCTCTGCGAGTGTGGCACTGGTCAGCGCAGTCGGC
The DNA here is from genome assembly GCA_036267355.1 of Pirellulales bacterium. Taxonomy (NCBI): domain Bacteria; kingdom Pseudomonadati; phylum Planctomycetota; class Planctomycetia; order Pirellulales; species Pirellulales bacterium. The sequence continues at coordinate 64,989 of DATAWG010000079.1, forward strand.
CAGTGCCGGCCGGCGGCTTGTGATTAAGGCCCTGCAAAAGCTGACGCGAATGCGTTTGGCCGACGGCGGCGATTGGAGAGGGATGGCGGAGTCTAGCGGCGCTCACACTGGCCGACTTCGCTGGCCAGTGGCACACTGGCTGGAGTGCTTGCACACTGCGATAAGACCAATGGGCGGAGCCAGTGGCACACGCAGATACGCTCGCGTCGAAATCGTTCAACTGGCTTTTCACATTGACCGTTGATTATTCAGAAACACCGATGATTCGCGCGCAAAACCTGGTCAAGACGTTTGGCGATTTCGTTGCGGTGCGGGATATTTCGTTCGCTGTCGAGCAAGCGGAGATTTTCGCCTTCTTGGGCCCCAACGGCGCGGGCAAGACCACGACGATCAAGATGCTCACGACCCTGCTCAAGCCGACGCGCGGCCGAGTCGAAATCGACGGGCTCGACCCCGCCCTCGAGCAAACCGAAGTCCGGAAGCGATTCGGCATCGTCTTTCAAGACCCCACGCTCGACGTCGAGCTGACGGCCTATGAAAACATGGACATGCACGGCATGCTCTACCGCGTTCCGAAAGCGATCCGCAAGCAGCGAATCGAAAAACTGCTGACGCTTTTCGAGTTGTGGAATCGGCGCGACGATTTCGTGAAGCGGTTTTCCGGCGGCATGCGCCGCCGCCTCGAGATCGCCCGCGGCTTGCTGCACACGCCCAAAATCCTGTTCCTCGACGAGCCGACGCTGGGCCTCGATCCGCAAACCCGCAACCAGCTTTGGAACCATGTGCGCACGCTGAACGACGAGGAACGCGTGACCGTATTCTTGACGACGCACTACATGGAAGAAGCCGAACGCGTCGCGCATCGCATCGCCATCATCGACCACGGGCGAATCATCGCGCAGGGCACGCCGGCGGAGTTGAAGCAGCAGACCGGAGCGGAAACGCTCGAACAAGCATTTTTAGCCCTCACCGGCTCGTCGATTCGCGACGAAGACGCCGGCTCGCTCGACCAGATGCGCACCATGGCCAAGTTGTGGAGACGGTAGCCTGAAATGAATGTCGTTTATGCTCTATGGCTTCGGCAGATCAAGCGCTACGTGCGTTCCCGGGCCCGCATGGTCGCGTCGCTCGGCCAACCGGTTCTGTTTCTGCTGGCCTTGGGTTTCGGCATGGGCCCCATCTTTCAGAAAGCCGGCCAGGGGAATTACATCCAATTTCTCGCCCCGGGCGTAATCGCCATGACAATCCTTTTCACGGCCGTTTTCTCGGGCATCGAACTGATCTGGGACCGGCAGTTCGGCTTCCTGAAAGAGACGCTGGTCGCGCCGGTGCCGCGGCTATTGATCATGACCGGCCGGGTCCTCGGCGGCGCGACGACTGCCGTAATTCAAGGGCTGATCGTCGTGGTCGTGTGCTTGATCGCGGGGTTGCACATTTCCGACCCGAGTGGCTTGCCGCTAGCGGCACTGTTCATGGCGCTGATTGCGGTGCTATTTACGGCACTCGGAACGGCGATCGCCTCGGTGATGACCGATTTTCAAGGCTTCCAATTGGTGATGAACTTTTTGGTGATGCCGATCTTCTTTCTCTCCGGCGCACTGTTTCCACTCACCAACTTGCCGAAGATGTTGAATCTGTTGGCGACGATCGATCCGCTGTCGTACGGCGTGGACGGACTGCGGGGTTCGTTGACGGGAGCGGTCCACTTCGGCGCGGCTACGGATCTGATCGTGCTGGCGGTCGTGGTGGCCTGCCTGATCGTGGCCGGAAGCTATTTGTTCTCGAAGATCGAGCTATGAGGCGGCGATCGGGCGATGAGCGAGGGCCGCTCGCAAGATAGGCTCCGCACCGCGGGCCTCCCTCGCTGACGCTTCCGCTTGGTGTTCGCGAGAAGCGCGAGCAGATGTGGCTCGGGCCTCGTGGCTCGGGTCCGAGCCGCCAACGGCTAGCCACGAATTCCCCTGCCCCAAACGCCCAAGCAACCTAATACGAGTTGCTGTCGATCGCAAAACCGTCGTTGGATAGACTCAACTTGTCCCAAACGCCGAGGCTGGATGAGCTGGTGCCCTTTTCGACGTTGTCGACGATGAAGTGTACGCTCCCGTCGCAAAAGGTCACGTTTACGCCTCCGGGATGCAGGCTGCGGGCGGTTTGCTGCCAATTGGGCCAATTACCGGTGGAACAAGCCATGTTCAGAACGATCAACTGGCTTTGGCTTCCCATCGCCGATTCGATGTCGGTGCAAGCGTCGACGTCGTCAGCCCATTGCTGTGTGCAGTTCGGGCCATTGTCGTCGCCGATATAGCCGTCGGCCCAAAGCGAACTGGGGCAGGCGCCGCTCATGGCCCAAACGCCGCGGCAATCGAACGAGGTGAGCCCGGCGCGGATCTCGCCTAACATGATCGTGTTGCTTGCTCCGTCTTTGATGTCGTCGACGCGCAGCGACATGTTCGCTCCCATGACACCGCAGACGAGGGGACCACGCCAATTGCTCGGATTGGCCCCGGCGTCGGCCGTCTCGCCGGTATAGTCCAAGAAGCCCAAGCCGCCGTTGACAGCATAATTGCCGCGCGCCCAGCCGTCTCCCATCTGATTCGTCAGGCCGTCGCTCGAACCGACAAACGGACTGCGGTTGTAGGGGTCCGACGGGCAGAGCATGAACGACAGCGTCGTGCCGCGAGCGAGCGGATCGCTTTGGGCATTTCCCGCTGGGCCGGTGCCGGTCGCCGTGCCGCCGATCGGTTGGATGATGACGCCCGCCGAATTGGTGACAAACGTCTGCCGCAGGGCCGCATTATCCAATTGCGGGAGAATGATGATCGCCCAATTTTCCCAACGATTCGGCGTGTTGCCCGCTTGACTGTCGAGCTGCGAGGAATCGAGGTTGCCGTTGTTTCGCCACACGGAACTTGGCGGAAAAATGCCGAACGCCGTGTGATACGCCAATAGCGCCAAGCCGATCTGTTTGCAATTGCTGGCGCACTGGATTCGATGGCCCGTTTCGCGAGCGGAAGTGACCGCCGGAAGGAGCAACGAAACAAGGATCGCGATGATCGTGATGACCACGAGAAGTTCGACGAGCGTGAAACCCCGGCGCAAAGACTGGCGACCGGAGCAATTTTGGCGGAACACGCGACTCATTTTCTCGCTCTGAAAATAATTGAAAACGCTTGACGAATCGATCGGCTTGCCGACGCGTGGCGACAATCAATCAAATGCACGCCAAAGAGGCCAACGGGAAGGGTGAAGGGCTCCGGAACCGCGGCGGGGCTGTCGGCAAATGCCGCAGTCGGAGCAAAGATGGTCGCTGTGCCGCCATGAACGCTCCATTCCCGATCGCATCGTTATGACCTATCGTAACGGTGCCGCCCGCCAAAGTATAGCTGACCACCGAATTGTGGAAACCAGCGTGCCAGGGGCCGGGCCGATATGGCTAATAGTGCGTCGCGTCGCAACCGGATGATGGCTTGCCAATGAGTCGATTCATCGGTTGCGGTCGCATCGCTTAAGCTCGGCCGAAAAACAACTTCTCCACAGACTTCTCTTCCCTTGCGGGAGCGGGCAGGGTGAGGGTTCGAAAAGCGGAAGTTATTTTTCGGCCGAGCCTTATGGGCGGCGGCTGGCGCCGCCGCCGCCACGCGCTGGCAGCCGGGCCGAAGTTGAGGCGGAAAGGTTTTCGGCCCCTAGCCGCCGGGGGCGCAGAGAAATAGGCCGGCGGGAATTCGCGCCCGACGGCCTTTGTTTCGCAAGGGTGGCTAACGAGACTTGAACTCGTAACCCCCAGATCCACAATCTGGTGCTCTAACCAGTTGAGCTATAGCCACCGTATTCGAGTGGCTGATTATAATGTCGTCCGTCGCCTCGGGCAATCGAGGCTTGCTGGGCCGAAAAAACGCGAGTGCGTCGAGTGGGATTGCCAAGCCCCTAGCCTTTTGCCGGAGCGGGGCCGACGGCGAGGCCTTTGGATTTTGCAAGTTGCTCGAAGCGGGCTCGGGCAAGTTTCCAGGTGGCTTCCTTGAGCGGCACCGCGCATGCCCCTTTGCCTTTGCACTCGTTGATACCCGCTGTCTTGGCGCAGCCCCCTTGCCCCTTGCAGTCGTTGAGGCCATTGCAAACATGGCTCTCCGCGATGGCACACGAGCCGCGGCCGGCGCAGGAATTATTATGGTTTTTGTCTTTGCCTTTGCAGGTGTTCAGCCCGCGGCAGACGTGGCTCGCGCTGGTCAACAGGAGATTGATATCGGTGCCCGGCGGCGGCGGATTTTTTTCGGCGAGATCGCTTTCGGCCGTGCTCGAATTGCTCGTGGCTGAGCCGGCTTTTGCCGCGGACGGTTCCGGCGGAGCTGCCGGTGTCGAGGGCGCTGACGGCGATCGCGTTGACGGCGATGGCGTTGTCGACGGCGGCGCTGTCGACGGCGGCGGTCCGACGGCGACGGCCGGCTTCTCGCCGTTCGGCGCCGGCTGTCGAGCGCGATTCACGAGGATGCCGGCCAACAGGCCCACGAATGCCGCCGCGCTCAGCTTTGCAAATTCACGCCGCTGGTGCGTGGCCGGTTCGACAACTTGCCCACCGTCATTCGAAGCCGAGGATCTCGCTCCGCCAAGCGCCTTGCCGGGCGCGGTCCGAGCCGACGGCTCTTCGGCCGGAATGCCGCCAAGAAAAATGCCGAACAGTCCGTCCATCGAAATCATGCCGGGCCCGAACATTAGAACGAGCAAGCAAGCCGCAAGATATGTGAACTCGGGCGCGGTGATGAATTCGTTGGCATTGGTGAACAAATGGCGGACCGCGTCACCGCTGCTGGCGATATAAGCGACCAGCATGTTGATCACCAGCGGCACTGCGGCGACTCGCGAAGCCAAGCCGATCACCAATAGCGCTCCGCAGACCAATTCCGCGCTGCCCGATAAAATCGTGTTGAACTTCGGCCAAAAAACTCCCAAGCTTTCGAAATACGCCACCGTTTGGCCGAGATTCACGAACTTGTTCCAGCCCGAGATGGCGAGGTGCGATCCCCAATACACGCGAACCACGCACAGAAGCAGGTCACCGGCGTACGACAGTCCCCGAACATAGGCCCGGTAAAATCGCCGGCTTGAAGCGAGCACATTGGGCATTTGCCTTTCTCCCCAGTGGATCGGCTTTTTTTAAGACCGAGCCGAGCACAATTCGTGCCGGGCGAATTCGGATTCCGGTCTAATCAGCAGTGCACTGCGAGCCAAATCGGCAATACAGTCTTCGACGCGGCGGGATAATATCCTGCGAACCTCCGCCGCATCGGTTACATGCGGGCCCGCCGACTGCAGCATCACTTCGCCGCTCAGCACTTTCGCCGCCAGCGAGTCGACAATTGCGGCGAGGTCGTGCCGCCCGTCGAGTTCAAGAAGCACCCGAGCGACCAATTCCCCGCCGAAATTGATGCGGCGGTGAAACAAATTGGTGACTTGGTGAGCCACTTTGTCGCCCATTGCGGCGCTCGGCAGGCTCGTCTCGCTCGGCGCCATTTCCGAGATGCTCCATCCCTTCGCGACTTGATAGCGGGCTACGGCGCTGGCGACAGGCTGCGCGGCGATCTCCGTCGCCAGCGGTGGCGCGAACGCGGATAGTTCGACAAGGTGGATTCCGAACCAGCGAATTACCATCCGAGCAAGCTGCTCGGCCAGCGACGGATTATTTGCCGCAGGAGGGACCGCATTCGCCCGCGGCGGCGGCGGCGCCAACGAAAGCCGCCGCTCGACTCGCTCAGCAAATTCGTCGAACCGCAACGGCTTTGGCTGCGCCGCGCAAAGCTCCAGCATTGCCGCTTTACCGACACGGTGGGCAATCGAAATCCGGCATTCATCGGTGCGAAACGTGATCGGCGAAGCATCTTCGAGCTTGAGCGCGTCGATCCGACATGCTGTCCATCCATTGTCGCCATCGGACGAGACCGCGACTGCCGACGAGGCGATCCATAAATCGCGCACCGCCTCGGGCACGAGACGATGTTCCACCGTAAGTTCGTCGCGGCACAACAATGTCGTCGCCAAGCCGCGGCCGTAGAGAAAATCGAGTTGCTGCTGAAAGTCGACGACGCCGCCATGCCGACGGAGTTGCTCGAGCCCGGCCGAGTCGATCCCGATTCCGAGCATATTGCTGAAATGGGCGTCGCCCAAATATTGCAGCCGATGAGAGGCCGCATCGGCCAGAAATTCGTGCAGCAACTGCGAATCGTTGTCGCGCTCCAATACGTCGTGGAGCATGATCGAATCGCGCTCGGCGAGCAGATTGGCCGCTTGCTCGCGGACGGTGGCGCGATAGGGATCGTCGCCCGCCGGTAGCATTTTCAACAGCGACTCCAAGAAGGCGCGATTCTTGGCCGCGAACGCCCGCGGATCCGATTCGCCGCGGGAATGGTAGAGACACATTTGCCGGGTTATTTCGCGCAGGTAGCCGCCCGGATAGCAGTTGTAACTGACGTAGGCGATTCCCTGCGGAGCGAGCAACCGGCGGCAGGCAGCCAGCAGAGCGTCTTTCACCGCATCAGAAACCCAGGAATAGATTCCATGGGCAATGATGTAGTCGAACGGTTCGAACCGCCGGGCCAGCGTTTCCGCGGCCGCGCAGATATCCATTTGCTCAAGAACGACATTCTTCAGGCCAAGATCGGCTACAAACGTCCGGCCATCGGCGATTTGCCGCTCCGCAAGATCGATCCCGACGAACATGCTGCCGGGCAGCCCGTAGGCCATCGGCACAAGATTGCTTCCTCCCGCGCAGCCGAGCTCCAACACTCGGCAGCGATCGACCGGGGCCGGCCGCAAGCCGAGCAATCGCCCAATGGTCGCCAAATGCGACGGGTGGGTGTAGGAGAACGCCAGCCGCGGATAGGGAACTTCGTCGTAGCTGGTGGCCAGCGGCGCCGGGCCGGCCGGAGGAACGGTCGAACTATTTGCGGCAAGGTTCATTCGAGCGAAATTGCGACCGGTTCTTCGCTTTGCCGCAACGCGGCCTAACAGGAATAAAATTTATTTTTTGCAATCCTACCAGTTGCCATGTCCACCTGCCACGCTCAACAATGCAGTGAGAGCCGATTGGCGAACGCTTCTCGCAACCTCGCCAGGCGGAATCGGCCTTTCGCCCATGGCTATGCCTTTCACGGTAGAAACGGAGGCCACGATGGATGCGATCGATTCTGCCATCGCCGATTTGGTGACGCTCGCCAGCGCTCACGATGCTTCTCGCACGGTCGAGCGGCTGAAGTCGCTGTTGAGCCAAAAGGGCATCCAGTTGTTCGCCGATATCGACCACGCCGCGGGGGCCCGGCAAGTGGGGCTGCTGCTACGACCGACCCGCGTGTTGATTTTCGGCAACCCCGCCGCCGGCACGCCGCTGATGCAAGACGAGCAAACCATCGGCCTCGATCTGCCGCTACGAATTCTGGTCTGGGAAGACGCCGACGGCAAAGCGTGGCTGACCTATCGGCAGTCGGAGTCGCTCGCCGAACTGCACCCTATCCACGGCCGCGACGGCACGCTCAAAGCGTTGAGCGCCGGCCTGAGCGCCTTGGCGCATGGGGCGGCAGGCCCCTAGCAATTAGCGCGAAATCGTAGAAACGCAAGGAGGCGGCTTGCGCGTTCGACCGTGTGGGTAACCATCTCTAGCCATTCACACAAGGAAGAAAAGCCCATGGCCAGGATCACGACCAAAGACGGCACGCAGATTTATTACAAGGATTGGGGATCCGGGCAGCCGGTGGTTTTCAGCCACGGCTGGCCGCTGAGCGCCGACGCGTTCGAAGACCAGATGTTTTATCTCGCCGCCCGCGGATACCGCTGCATCGCTCACGACCGTCGCGGCCACGGCCGATCGAGCCAACCTTGGGACGGCAACGACATGGACACGTATGCCGACGATTTGGCCGCCCTGGTCGAATCGCTCGACCTGAAGTCGGCGATTCACGTCGGCCATTCGACGGGAGGGGGCGAAGTGGCTCGCTATATCGGCCGGCATGGGACGCGTCGCGTCGCCAAGGCGGTGCTGATCGGCGCCGTGCCGCCGCTGATGCTGAAAACCGCCGCCAATCCCGGCGGCTTGCCGATCGATGCCTTCGATCAGATTCGCAGCGCCGTGGTCGCCGATCGCTCGAAATTCTGGAAGGATTTGAGCATGCCATTCTACGGCTACAATCGGCCGGGCGCGAAGATTTCCGAGGGTGTGCGCGATTCATTCTGGTTGCAGGGGATGATGGCCGGATTCCCTGCTTCGTATTTTTGCATCAAGGCATTTTCGGAAACCGATCTGACGGAAGATCTCAAACGGTTCGACATCCCCACGCTGATTTTGCATGGCGACGACGACCAGATTGTGCCGATCGGCGCTTCGGCGATGCTGTCGTCGAAACTTGTGAAAGGAGCGAAGCTCAAGGTCGTCCCCGGCGCACCGCACGGCATGTGCACGACATTGAAGGACCAGATCAACGAGGAATTGATCTCGTTTCTTTCCGCATAACGGCGATTGCCGCCCCGTCGCAATACAGTTGTGAAATGAAAATGTCAATTCTCCAGGAGGACAATCCCATGAATCGCTTGAAGAATAAAGTTGCCGTCGTCACCGGCGCTTCCAAAGGAATCGGAGCGGCGATTGCCGAGCATTTGGCGGCGGAAGGCGCGGCGGTCGTCGTAAACTACGCCAGCAGCAAGGCCGGGGCCGACGCCGTTGTCGAACGCATCGCCCGCAGCGATGGCCGGGCCGTTGCCGTGCAAGCCGACGTTGCAAATGCCGAGGATATTCGCCGCCTTTTCGCCGAGGCAAAGCGCGCCTTTGGCAAGCTCGATATTCTCGTCAACAATGCGGGGATCTACGAGCCGATGCCGCTGGAATCCATCACGCCCGAGCATTTCCACAAACAGTTCAATCTCAACGTGCTCGGCCTGATTCTGGCGACGCAAGAAGCCGTCAAGCATTTTGGAACCGGCGGCGGCGCGGTGGTGAATATCAGCTCGATCGTGGCAACGCTCGCCCCGCCGGGGCTTTCGGTCTATAGCGCCACCAAAGCTGCCGTAAACGCGATCACCAAATCGCTGGCGACCGAGCTCGGCCCACGGAAAATCCGCGTCAACGCCATCAACCCCGGCTTGATCGAAACCGAAGGGACCCATTCCGCCGGAATGGCCACCGGCGAATTTCGCAAGCAGTTCGAAGAGACGACGCCGCTGGGCCGCATCGGCCAGCCGCAAGACATCGCGCCGGCGGCCGTCTATCTGGCCTCCGATGAATCCGGCTGGATCACGGGCGAAACGCTGTATATCAGTGGCGGCCGGCGCTAACAGCCTGTTGAAATGTTTCGGCACGAGCCTACGTTCGTGTGCCACTCGCTGTAAACCACCACTCCCCACAACGAAAGGACAAGTCATGACGACCGCGCACGCTGCAACGAAAACCGAACGCGTGAATCCTGCTCTGGCGACGCCGACCGATCTTTCTCATAAAGGCGTCGCGGCGATCGCCGCCGAACTGCGCCCGCTGCTTGCCGATGTCTTTGCCCTCTACGTCAAGACCAAGAATTTTCATTGGCACATGAGCGGCCCCCATTTCCGCGACTATCACTTGCTGCTCGACGAGCATGCCGACCAGATTTTCGCCATGACCGACGACATCGCCGAGCGGGCTCGCAAGATCGGTGGTACCAGTCTGCGCTCGATCGGCGACATCGCTCGCCATCAGCGATTGAAAGACAACGACGACGAATTCGTCGCCCCCGACGAGATGCTGGCCGAATTGTCTCGCGACAACCAGCAGCTAACCCAAGCGCTGCGGGCCGTCCACGCCGTCTGCGATGAAAACAACGATGTCGCCACGGCCAGCCTGATCGAAAACTGGATCGACCAAACCGAGCGCCGCACCTGGTTCCTCTCGGAAACCGTCGGCCCGGACTGAGCAAGGAGCTTGTAAGCGAATGGCCCATGTAGAAGAAATCGCGTTTCCGCAGCTCAATAGCGCGGAATTGGCGATGGTTCGCTCGATGGCCGAAGCGCGCGACTACGCCGATGGCGACGTCGTGTTTCGGGCCGGCCAGGCGGAGATCGACCTGTACGTCGTCGAATCCGGCCGGATCGAAATCCAAAACCCGACCGACGACCATCGCGTGATCGTCGTCCATGAGGCCGGCGAATTCTCCGGCGACATCGACGTCATCACAGGCCGGCCGGTGATCGTGACCGCCGTGGCCCGCGGACCAACCCGCGCGCTTTGCCTTCCGCGCAGCCGGTTGCGAGCCCTGCTCAATCGTGTGCCGAGCCTCGGCGAAAAGTTGATCACGGCGTTCACCCGTCGGCGGGAATTGTTGTCGCGGATGGGCACGCTGGGGCTGCGCGTTGTCGGGCCAGGGCACTGCCGCGATACGAACATCGTTCGCGAGTTTCTCTACAAGAACTTCGTCCCGTTCACTTGGTACGACACGGAAACCGAGAAGGGGCAACTCGCCCTGGCCGCGCTCGGCTCGTCGCGAAAAACGCCCGCGATCGAATGCGGCGACGGCACCGTGCTCCTGAATCCAACGTTGCGCGAGCTGGCCGCCCAGGCCGGCATCTGGCGGCACTGCCCTTCGCGGGAAGTCGATCTGGCCATCGTGGGCGCGGGCCCGGCCGGCATCGCCGCCGCCGTCTACGCATCATCGGAAGGGATTTCAACCCTGATGCTCGATCGGCTCGGGCCGGGCGGGCAGGCGGGCGGTTCGTCGCGCATCGAAAACTTCATCGGCTTTCCGGCCGGTTTGAGCGGGGCCGATCTGGCGACGCGCGGCGTGTTGCAAATGCTCAAATTCGGCGCGCAGATCGTTGCCCCCGTCGCGGTCGAACAGCTCACGCCGGCGCGTTCGGTCGAAGAATTGCACACCCTCGATCTCGATTGCGGGGCAAAGATTCGCTGCCGCGTGGTGCTGCTGGCGATCGGCGTGCGCTGGCGAAAGCTGGAAGCCGCCGGGGCGGATCGCTTCGAAGGCGCCGGCATCTATTATGCCTGCACGACCGTCGAAGCCGATCTTTACGACCGCTCCGATGTCGCCGTGGTCGGGGCGGGCAACTCGGCCGGCCAGGCCGCCATGTTTTTGGCGGAATGCTGCCCCCAGCGCAATGTGCATTTGCTGATCCGCCGCAAGCTCGGGCCCGGCATGTCGGAATACCTTTCCGACCGGATCCGGGCCTCGCGAAACGTCGTCGTCCACGAGCAGACCGAAGTCGAAGCGATCCACGGCAATCGCCGAATGGAAGCCATCACCCTCCGGGACAACGCTTCCAAAACAACTCGCCAAGCGCCCTGCGCGGCGGTGTTCGTATTCATTGGCGCTGAACCGTCGGCCCAATGGCTGCCGCCGGAAATCGCCCGCGACGCCAATGGCTATCTATTGACGGGCACCGACGTCGTGCGATCCGGCTTATGGCCGCGGGCGGATCGCGATCCTTGTCCGCTTGAAACGACGGTGCCGGGCGTGTTGGCTGCCGGCGACATCCGCTCCGGCTCGACGAAGCGCGTCGGCTTCGCCGTCGGCGACGGCTCGCTGGCCGTCACCTGCGTCCACCGCCTGCTCACGATCAGCCGCTAGAAATTTCTGATCGCCGTGCCGGATCGATTCTTTGCGATGCAACCAATCGCCCGCCGTCTGGGCCTGGAAACGGCGCTGCCGACACCGTATTCTAGGCTGTCTGCCGGTACGGTGCGCCGGCGTACCACGAGCCGCCCGCGAATCCCACAGGCCCCATGTTCGAGCAAGCGTTCAAGAATATCGACGACGTGCTCCGGAAAGAGGCCGGTTGCACCACCGAGCTCGACTACACGGAACAAACCTCCTGGCTTCTCTTCCTTAAATACCTCGATAGCCTGGAGCAAGACCGCGCCGACGAAGCAGCTCTCGTCGGCAAGCGATATTCGTTCATTCTCGACAAGCTATATCGCTGGGAAAGCTGGGCCGCGCCCAAGGATAAGACCGGCCAGATCGACCACAACAAGGCCCAGACCGGCGACGATCTGTGCGACTTCGTCAACAAAAAGCTCTTCCCGCATCTCCACGGTTTCAAGCAAAAAGCGACCGGTCCGAACACGATCGAATACAAGATCGGCGAAATCTTCAGCGAAATCAAAAACAAGATCCACAGCGGCTACAACCTCCGCGAGATCATCGACCATATCGACGAATTGCAGTTCCGCTCGCAGCGCCGCTGACCCGCGAGGAGCGGGCGACGCATGCCAAAACGGCGATCGCTGCGCATTTCACGCCAAACAACAGGTATTTCTCGACTTCGTGCTGTCGCAGTATGTGAAAGTCGGCATACACGAGCTCGACAAGGAAAAGCTGTCGCCATTGCTCAAAGCTCAAATACGATAACGCCATTGCCGACGCCATCGCGGAGTTGGGCCGGCCCGAGGACATCGGCAAAGTCTTCGCCGGCTTCCAAAAATACCTCTATCAAGCCGCGGCCTAGCGGACTGGCCGCTAGCCAGCCGAGGGAAAGTTTGGGATTCTGCCTCACGAATCGTCCGCTGGGACGTTGATGTTGCTGGAACTTGGGCGAAGCGAGGCGAAATTGGACGAGGCCGGGCCACGCGACCGACTTGATCCGGGCGGTGGCGAACCGTTCCAGGCCTGGGTCGAACGGCATTGGTCGGCGGTCTGCCGGCTGTTGCACGGGCTCACCGCCCATTGCCACGACACCGAAGACCTCGCCCAAGAGACGTTTTTGCGGGCCTGGAAAACTCGCGGATCGTTTCGGCCCGGCAGCAACCAGCGGGCCTGGCTGCTGCGGATCGCCAGCAATGCGTTTTTTGATTTGCGGCGGCGACGCGAAGTTCGCCGCACTGAGTCGTTGGTGGCCGAACCGGCGGGATCGGCCGAGCATCCGGCCAAGAAATTGGAACAGGCCGAGCAAGTCGAGTTGTTGCGAGCGGCGATGGCGGAGTTGCCGGATACCACGCGATTGGTTTTTCACTTGCGGGCCGCGGAGGAATTGAGCTTTCGCGAAATCGCCGACATCGCCGAGGTTAGCGAGGAAGCGGCCCGGTGGCACATGGGCCAAGCCCGGCGAAAGCTTCTCGCCCGGCTGGGCAAGCTGCCGGTGAAGGCGAATCGCGGCAAGTGATAGCGCTGGCAGAGGGCTAACTTCGGACCAGTAGCAGGCTCGCCGCCGAATACTCGCCCGAAGCGCTGGCGAGGGCGGCGAGAGTTGAATTTGAACGGGACAATGGGCAAGGCGCAGTAACCTCTCTTCTCGAAAGGTCTTGATTATGGTTCGCCGCTGGATTTATGGAATTGGCGTTTTGGCATTTGGGCTTGTTGCGATTGTGGCTCTCGAATCGACCGCCTTTGCCAATAAGATTGCACGCACGGCGGTCATCGGCGAAAAGTCGACGGTCCTTCATGAACTGCGAACGGCCCATAAGCTACTGGTCGAGGCCGACCACGATTACGACGGCCATCGCGTCAAGGCCGCGGAAGAGGTGCATCGGGCGATCCGCGAATTGGAAGGGAAGCACAGCGAGAAAAGCACGGTAGCCGTCTCCGCCACGACGACCCCGGCGGTCAAGAAACATGCGAAGGTTCACGAGCCGAAGGCCAAGGAAGCGCAGGCCATGTCCGACGGACAATTGAGCAAAGCCCTGGGGATTTTGAAGACCGTGCAATCGCAAATTCCATCAAGTCATCCCAAGGCCGGCACCCAGGTTTCCGACGCGATTGCCAATCTCAACATGGCGCTCAGTATTAAGTAGCGATTGAGTTGGAACACTTGAGTGCCACTGTTGGCTCGTCCAGCAGTGTGACCCGCTGTGTGACGCTCACTGCTGTACAGGCCAGCAGTGGCACCCGAACCCTCACGCGTCGGACCGTTATATGCGATGTTCGGATGCTCAAAATTGGCTCTTCGAGGCGGCCGAACCGGCTCAAATGCCGGAAGGCGTGGCCGAGCATCTAGAGGTTTGCATGGCTTGCCGCGAAGTGGCCGAGCAGATCGAGCGGATCGAAGCCGATTGGCGTGCGATGCCGTTGCCGCCGAGTCTGCGAACGCCGAAGCACTATGATTTGAATCGGGCGGTTGCAAGCCCGGCAGATCGCGCTCCGCCGGTGCGTCCGCTTTGGGCCAAGGCGAGAGGGAGCAAACTTGTCCGCTGGGCGATTGCGGCGGCCGCCGTGCTTGCGATCGGGGTGGGAGTATATCTGGCGCTGCCCCGGTCGCTGCTCGATCCGAAGGCCCGCACCGCTCCGGACTTGTTCGATCGGCTGTTGGATTGGAACGTCGCGCTGGCGGAGGTGCCGGAGTTCGATCGGGAAAGGATCTATTTGGCGTCGGTCGATCAATTGCGGACCGAGGCCGCTTCCCCGGCAGTTTCGCCTGACGAGGCCGAATTTGCCAAAACGCTGTTGGACAACGCCGATTGGCTCACCAAGCACGCCGACCAAATCGCCGCGACCGAACGGCTTTCCGCCGTGGCAGATAAGCTGTTGATGCGAATCCAGCACACGGCCAAGTACGGCAAGCAAACCAAACTCCGCAATTTCACCCGGCACTACGCCAGGGTCGATCGCGTGATTCAAGCGACCCTCGAGCAAGCCAAGGTCAACGATTCGCCGTCGTCGGAAGTGCGGCATCGGCTATCGGCGCTCGTGGAAGGCGATCAACACCGGCACGACGCGTTGAAGTTGCTGCTCGCCTCGGTCTCCAAATCGGAGCAAACCGTGATCCGTGGCGCGCTGGAAGCCGGCAACCGAGCGAATGCGCACAAAGCTAAGAAACCGGAATGAAAAGTAATCCGACGGAGAGACATGCCGTGTTGAAGATTTGCTGCTGTTCCGTGGCGGTCGTGCTGGCGATTTTCGGCGGTATTCTTTCGGCTGCCAGGCCCGGCAAGCACCAGCAGCCCGCGGCGGCCAAACCGGCGAAACCGGTTGCCAATCCGTCCGACCTCCGCGATTGGACGACGGTTGCCGCGGCCGTCGACCACGAGATCTCGGCGGCACTGGTCGAAGCCAAGATTCCCGAATCGCTTCCGGCCAGCGACAACGAATTCATCCGCCGCGCGACGTTGGACATCGTCGGCCGGATTCCCACCGCCCAGCGGGCAGCGGCGTTTGCAGGCGACAAATCACCCAACAAGCGGCAAAAATTGATCGACGAACTGCTGGCCGGTCCCAATTACGGCACGAACTTCGGCACGATCTGGTATCACCTGCTGGTGACCCCCAACGACGACAATCGCAAGCTCATTCGTCATTCGTTTGCCGATTGGTTGGCCGATGAGTTCAACCGGAATCGCGGCTGGAACCAGATTGTCCGTGATATTCTGACGGCCAGCGGCGATCGAAATGGCAACCCGGCCACGGTGTTCTGGTTCGGCAGCGCGGTGCTTGAAGACAAGCAGGAGAAGCTCAAGCCGCAAGCGGCGCTGGCGACGGCCACGCATCGGTTCTTGGGCGTGCAATATCAATGTGCCGAATGCCACAACCATCCCTTCACCGGTTTCAAGCAGACCGACTTCTGGTCGATGGTGGCATTCTTCGGCAAAGTCGATTTTGCTCATGCCAAGAAGAAAGCGTTGAAAAAGGGAAACGGCGATCCGGCGGTGCGCGAAGGCGCGGCCGGCGACGGCGCGATCGAAATCCCGGAAAAGGCGGGCCTCACCGTAACGGCGAAATTTCCCGACGGACCAGCGTTCGCCGCGGATGGCCAGCCGCTGCGGGTGCAATTTGCCGATTGGTGCACGTCGAGCGACAACTACGAATTCCCGCGCGCGGCCGTCAACCGGCTGTGGGCCCATTTTTTCGGCCGCGGCATCGTCGATCCGGTCGACGATTTTCGCCAGGGAAATGAGCCGTCGCATCCCGAATTGCTCCGCTTGCTGGCCGAGGAGTTCAGAGCCTCGGGCTACGATCGCAAGCACATGATCCGCTGCATCTGCAATTCGCAGGCCTATCAACGCTCGAGCGAAACGGTCGAAGCCAACGAGAGCGATGAAAAACTGTTCAGCCACATGGCTCTCAAAACCATGAGCGCCGAGGTGCTGCTCAATTCGCTTTCGACCGCGCTTGGGCATAAGGCGGTGGAAGGGGAACCGTATGCCCGCGAAGGCAAGAAGGCGAATAAGAACCCGGCGGGGATGTTCTTGCAACAGTTCGACACGACGGACGAACCGGATTTGCCCGACTATGGCCATGGCGTGCCGCAGGTGCTGCGATTGATGAACGGCGGCGATTTTGACAAATCGTGCCCCACGCTGGACGGGCTCTTGGAAAGCAGCCACGGAAATTCGGCCCGGATCATCGAGGGGCTTTACTGGGCGGCGCT
>DATAWG010000080.1 GCA_036267355.1 Pirellulales bacterium
ATGACGAAGCGTGACGGCGTGGGATTCATCTGCGAGGGGCAACTTCAATCGCTGCAAAGCCGCTTCAAGACATAGCGGCCGTAATCACCCGCCGTCGATTCCTGGCGGAGGCACCCGGCACCGGCTGGAAACGGACCGGAAATCTCACGCCATCTGCGGGCCGACCGCAACTCGCCGGCGTCTCCAACTGCCGCGACCCCTCGCCAGCATTCCCCGCCGCACCCTTGTCGGCCGCAGGGGCACCCGTTTTTTCACGCTTGCCGGAAGGACACCGTTGATCAGATCCTTACTCGACCCTCGACCAACTGCGCCAGCCACTTTCACATTAAAGATTCGGATCTTGAACGGAAACATGAGCCGAACTTGGAGAGCGCGAATGGTGCCGTGTCCGTGTAGGTCTTCGGGTCCTTCGCCCGTGAAGTCCTTTGAGCCCTCAATACAGGATTTCAGGAGCGGGTGATCCAACATTAGGCCGGTGTCGACGATGGCAAACGCTTGGGACGACCTTCTTTGGCCGAAAGATTCGTTGAACTGTTTGAGTTTCCAGATTGCTGGCCAAGCCGAATCAAAATCTCTCTCATTCGCATTGGGCGACAGCATATACAGAAACTTGACTTCGCGTTTGCTCGGACTAAAATCCGGAACCTCGTATTCTCCGGACTCGAGATCCTTGACCCAATGCAGCAGGCTACCTGCGGTTCCGGGAGTTGCGTGCATGATCATGGAGTCATACTTCTCCATGCGCTCTACTCCTTTCCCACGAATAAGAGGATAACGAATGCTATCGTGCCGAGCGCAGCGATGAGCAGAGATGGCACGGCGACTATCTCTGCCAACCTTTCTGTGAAACTGGGTTTAACTCTCGCAAACACTCGGACGTCCTTGGGAAGCTTCAGGGCGACAACTCCGGCCAAGAGCGTTCCCACGACGAGAATGGCCAGACCAACATTGCTTGTCTTGATCTTGGCACTCCCTATTGTCCCGTCGAAGGCACTGACGCCGCCAAGCCCAAGCACGGCGGCAATTGCGCCGAATACGGCCAGCGCCAAGCCAGTAAAGATGATGGCGGTGTAGGCGATTGAAACACGGGGACGAGTTGCCATCTGTAGCGCCTCCCTATAGTACGTTTCCTTCCTGCCGAACTTGTTTAACGGAAATGACCTTCATCGCCTGCCTCGTCGCCGCGGCCCACGCCTCGCCCTGCCTAGGTGCCCGAACCACGATCCGCTGGTCGCCTCGGTGGGCGAAAACCTGCCAGACGACTGCCCGACCGTCGTTGAAGGCCATGTCGCCGCAGCTCCAGCCTAGTCGGTGCAGGACGTTCGAGCATTCGTCGACGGTTTTGGCTTCCATTGGTCTGGTCTCGATTTGCCAGCTTCGGTCGCCGCTTACCGTGCCACGGTCAGCGGGCAATTATACTGCCGCGAACTCAGCGTTGTAATCGTGCGACAGAGCGTTTTGGCAACGCCAGGAGGAGCCGTAGCCGCGTTATGAACATGCCGCGAACGGCGGCGGGTTGGCCGGTGGGACGGCGGCCGGTAAAATGCCGCATCGGGAGGGCCGGCTCGCTACCGGCCTCATCCGGCCCTGGCGGCGGCTGCGGTCCACCTACCTTATCCACGGCCCCGCTAGGCCCGGCCCAATGGAAAGGTAGGACCAATGGACGCCAATCCTCGCCCGGTCGATTTCATTGACCGCTGCCGCAACGTGGCGATCGCCACGGAAAAGTTCGCGACTTTGTTGCAACGGTGCCATCAAGGCGAAGACGACTATGCTCGGACACATGCGTCGAGGGCGAAGCCCGACGGCGACGGTAGGCTCCGAGTCTATCTGGCGAGAAAAGCGAAGCCGCTCCTCAAAAGGTTGGCCGCCTTCTCGGAAGGCGAACTAGCCGGCTTGCCGCCCACGTTGCATCGGGTTCGTGCGGCCCTGCAGTCGCTCGGGAAAACAGCTCACACTTGGAATCGGGCGGCCGCCGACAGTTCGTTCGACGCTCTCGACTTGTATCCCGATTTGCACAGCACGGCCGTTGAGCTCAATGAGGCGGTCAAAGCCACCGAGGCAAGTGTCGCTAAGCGGGATGATTTGCAATGGGCAGATTCGGAGTTTCCTACTCCTGCTGGACCGCTTGATTCGTCAAGTGGGACGATTGCCGACGGCGTCACAGAATTCGTGCAGTCGGAAGCTAAGTCTGCGCGACCGACCGTCCCGCAGCCGCCGATGCGCTCGGCCCAGCCAAACGGTGGTGTTGCCGTCGAGCTTTGGCGCACCAGCCTCCAGCGAATCCAAACGCGGTTTCAAAAAGCTGCCGAACAAGGCTGCCGCCTAAAAGGCTACTTGATTCAATCGGCCGTCCCGCGAACTACTTCACGATCGCCTGAATTGCCAGGGCAACACGAGTCGCTGGTTTCGAGCGGCGGCGGTGCGTCGTTCGACGGTCGGCAACTATTCAACCAGGATGGCAACCGGATGGTCGGCGAAAGGGCAGTCTTGGACGCGACTGGAAAGCCAATGGTTTTTTCCGATGGCACTCCCATCGCTTGGGAACGGGGGTTCAGCCGATGGCATAAATGCTATTCGCAGGTGCGAGACGCGTTCGCCCAATACGAGAGCATCGCGGCTGACGCTGGCGTCGCGATTGAAGGCCTCCCGCGCAGTGTCAAGCAACTTTTGTGGGGACACCTCCCAGTTGGGACGTTCCTATCGAGCACGCCTCACGGCGTTTGGATTGACGCCCTGTTTGAGTTGGCGTGGCAGCGATTTCAGGGTTCGTCGTTATCGGCAAGCAAATTCGCTTGGTTTGGGCATGTGTCGATCGCGTTGGAGGTTGTCGAGAAGCTTCGGTCGGAGATGCCGCAAGCCGTGCCGACGGAGATCACATCTCCACCGGATCATTGGTATTCGATGATCGAAGATTTATTCACGGCGTCAGTGGCGGCGATCGACATTCTCTGCTCGATTCAAGGCGATGCGGCGTCGGCGGAAACGGAGCCGTCGGCCGATCGGTTCAATTGGGTTTCTCGCGAAACTGCATTGAAAATGGCAGCGACCGGTGCCGATCTGGTCGAGCAATTGGAGCATCGAGCCGACGACGACGCGCAAGCATTCATAAATCGCGAAGCTGCAGCGCAAGTCGCGTGGCAACTCGAGCGGTTGGTCAATTTAGGCCGTTTTCCCCACGCCGATAGACGCAGGGGACGGAACGGCGAGCCCGCAACGATTTGCGTGGCAATCTGGAAGCTGTGTGAACGCTTGACTGAACTTTACGATTTACTCGACTGGCAAGACGTATGCACAGACGCCGATGGCCCTGAAAGCCACACCGCGTCCCGCGGCATTCCTTGGTGGTTGCGATCCTCACAGGAACGCTTTCGTCCGCCCGATGTCCCGGCGGTAATGATCGGCACCTTGCGAGCCGCCATCACGGAATTGGCACGAGCCACAATGCATGGCTATCCTCGGGAGCCAGTTGCTAATCCCGAAGACCTGCTCTCGCGACTACAGCGGTCGCTGCCAGTCGTTGGGACGAAAAAGTCCATCCCGGATGGGGCCGCTGACGCTGACAACTTGAACGATCACGAAATGCGCGACGCCAAGAGCTCCGACCGTGAATCCGAAGTTGTCCTAACTGGACCCGCTCGTGCCACGTTTCTGGATTGCATCATTGACGCCGCGAAACGAACAGTGAGACGCGGCAGCGAGGCGACGACGTTCGGAAAGAAGGAAAGGGCTTGGGCACTTTTCCTGCAACTCTTTCGTGCCGAGCACGTGGGAATGGAGCGGCGACAGCTGTTCGCGGCTGTGTGGGAGGGCCAATCAAGAGGCTTGAACAACCTGGATAAGCAAAAGCAGATCGCGGACGAGGTACTGCAACGAATCGGCGTCGCAGTAGCGACCGACAATCGTGGAGTTTGGACGTTGACCTTCTTCCGTCTGCCCGCGGTCTGAAAGACCTTTCAGAGATTATTGAAACCTCTTTCAGCGACAGGAATTATTGCGATCTCAATAATGCCTCCGTCAGATGTGAACAACATTCTCGACCGGAGGCTTTATGTCAGATTCTATCTTCATCGGCGATTTGCGCCGGCTCACTGGCGAGCCGACCCACATCATCAACCACGCCATCCAACGTTTTGGCCCTGAGCCGCGTGGCCGAATTGGCATCTCACGCTTCTGGTCCAGCGACGATCTGCCGCTGATCCAGGCTTCGCTCCGGCGGACCGCGGAGCATTCGAGCCGCCCCGAGCGTCGCTTTGCGCCGGAGGATTTGGCCCAGTGACTCGTGTCGTTGCCAGTTCCGACGCGGCCTGTGGCGTCACCAACGCCGGCGCCGCCACCTTCGAGGTGGTCGGTAACGGGTCCCTGTCGGACGAGGCAATCACTTCGCTGGCGATCCTATTGCTGGACACGATTGGCACCGCGTCCTCGAACGAAGGACCGTCGAAGGGAGGAAATCAATCATGAACGGTGGCATGACGCCCCAAACGGCCATTGAAGGCGCTACGGTGATCGAAAAGGCAACGTCGCAAAGCGCTGCACCAGCCGACCATCTGCCCAAGTTGCTTCCGCACCATTTGGCGCAGCTTCGCAGCAGCGGCCTCAAAGACACGACCATTACCGCAGCCGGCATCTATAGCGAAACCAATCCTCGGCAACTGACGGTAATGCTCGGCTGGCGAAAGCCGACCAAGGGACTTGCGCCCGCGTTAGTATTTCCATTCACCGGCCTTGATGGTCGCAGCTCTTATTGCCGAATTCGTCCTGATGCGCCGCGGAAGGTGAAGAAGAAGCCCGTCAAGTACGAGAGCCCTCGCGGCCAAGCGAACCGCATCTACCTGCCGCCGGGTATTCCTCCGTTCCTGGTCAACGTGGAGTCGGAACTCGTATTTACCGAGGGCGAAAAAAAGGCTCTTGCGGCGACACAAGCGGGCTTCCCGTGCGTCGGCTTGGTCGGTGTATATGGCTTCAAGGCCAAAGGACGCGAGGCTCTTCTGCCGGATCTGGAATGCGTGACGATGGACGGCAGACGAGTTTTCATCGCCTTCGATTCTGATTTGGAACGGAATCTAGACGTCCAGTCAGCTGAGACTCGGTTCGCCAAACTACTGTCCGACAGAGGCGCGATCGTGCGATGCGTTCGCCTGCCCGATGGCCCGCCCGATGCGGATGGGCGTCCGACGAAAATAGGTCTGGATGATTTCCTGCTCGCCCACGGACCTGGTGAATTACGAAAGCTGTTGGACAGCGCGATCGAACCAGATGCTGTTGAGGGGGCAGAAGGCAAACAGCTCGCGGCGTTGCTCGACCCTGCTGAAGAAGCCGCCGCCTTCTTGGAAGCGGACAAGCATGACGGCGTCTTTCGACTGCGGCACTACCGCGGTTCCATGCTTGGCTGGATACGGGGGAAATATGTCGAATTGCCGCTTGGCGACGTCCGGGCACATGTGGTTCGCTATCTGAACCGTGATCACCATCATCTCACCAGTTCCGTCGTCGGTAATGTCCTCGACCAAATCCGTTCCCAAGCCTTGCTGCCGTTTTCCGTTGAGCCACCCGCATGGATCGATGGGGCGGAAGGTTGGCCGGCGGATGAAATCCTCGTAACAAAAAACGAGATGGTCCACCTACCAAGCGTAGAGTCAGGGGCTAACTACACGCGGCCCCTAACGCCAAAATTCTTCACCTTCTCGGCACTCGACTATGAATTTCAGCGTGAAGCGACAAAGCCTGCGTTGTGGGAATGGTTTCTCGAGAGCCTCTTCGGCGACGATCCCGAATCGATTGAGCTGCTGCGGCAATGGTTTGGCTATTGTCTTCTGCCAAATACTCGCATGCACAAAATACTGCTTCTGGTTGGTCCGAAGCGCGGCGGCAAGGGCACGATTTGCCGAATTCTGACTCGCCTTCTTGGAGCCACGAACGTCTGCAATCCAACATTGGGCAGTCTCGCCGACCGTTTCGGATTGTGGCCGCTGATCGGCAAATTGCTCGCAGTTGTTTCCGATGCTCGTATCAGCGGACGGGCGGACCAAGCCGCGATCGTCGAGCGGTTGCTTTCGGTGAGCGGTGAAGATTCCCAGACCATTGACCGCAAAAACCTTCTGCCCTGGAACGGCACGCTGCCGACGCGGTTTATGATCTGCACGAACGATGTCCCGCGTCTCGCTGACACTTCGGGGGCGCTTGCCAGCCGGATGATCGTCATTCAGTTGCGGCAATCGTTCTACGGCAAAGAGAAGCTCGACCTCACGGATCAGTTACTTGGCGAGCTGCCGGCGATCTTGCTTTGGGCAATCGGCGGCTGGCAAACACTGCAACAACAAAAACGCTTCACCGAACCACAGAGCGGCCTGGAAGTCGCGGGCGAATTAGCTGACCTGGGGAGTCCTGTCAGCGTATTCCTTCGCGAACGCTGCCGGCTCGGTCCGGAATATTCGGTGCCGCGACAGGTCTTATACGAGGCCTATCAACAATGGTCGCAAGAGAAAGGCCGGGGCCACGTTGAGGACGAGGCCGGCTTCGGGCGGCAGCTTCGCGCGGCTTATCCGGACTTAGGGACGTCACAGCCAAGGGTCGATGGGGAAAAGGTCAGATTCCACGTTGGCGTGCAGCTGGTTTGAACCGGTGGAACAGGTTGGAACATGTGTCAATCCCGCGCACACATCACGAGAACGATATTCAAAACATGAAACATCATAGCGCACATAAGGTGCGCGGAATTGGAACGTGTTCCGACCTGTTCCAGGCCCGCGGCGTAATCTCGCAAACTGTCCTGAATTTTTGCAGGCGCTTGGCGCCAGCCGAGTTGACTTCTTCCCCCGGTCGAGCCCTCATGTGACTCGCGTTTGAGAGAGCCAACGGGCCCCGAAGATTACGACCATGATTCAAGCCGCCACAAAACGAGTTCCTGCGACGATCGCCGCCACGGCGTATTATCGCATGTCGACGGATCGCCAAGATAAATCGATTGGCGAACAGCGCGAGGCCGTGGAACGCTTTGCTCGCGAACACGGATACCGGATCATTCGCACCTACCGCGACGAAGGGATCAGCGGCGACAAGACCGAGAAGCGGCTCGGCTTTCGGCAGATGATCACCGACGCCCAGGAACGCGGCGACTTCGAACTCATTCTGGCGTGGGACCAGGACAGATTCGGCCGATTCAACTCGATCGAGGCCGGCCATTGGATTTACCCGCTGATGCAGGCCGGCATCCGCCTGGAGACGATCGCCCAGGGAAAGATCGACTGGAACGATTTCTCGGGCCGGTTAATGTACCAAATTCAACAAGAGGGAAAACACCAATTCCTGCGCGACCTCGCCCGCAATTCGCTTCGCGGGTTGATCTCGCGGGCCAAGACCGGCAAATGGTGCGGCGGCCCGCCCGCGTTCGGCTACGAGATCGGGGAGGACGAGCACCTGCAATTCGGCAACCCGGCCCACGTCGCCGCCGTGCGGGAAGTATTTCAACTACGGCTCCAGGGCATGGGCTACCGGACGATCGCCAACCAGCTCAACGCCAAAGGCACGCCGTCGCCATCCGGCAAGAAGTGGAGCCACGACGCGGTTCGGATCGTGCTCGGTCGGGAAACCTACCTCGGCATCGTGTCGCTCGGTGGTCGGAAGCAGGGGAAATACTTTACGGCCAGCGACGACCTCGTGACGGCAGTAGTTCCCGGAAAGAATCAGCCGACCCGGGCGACGAGGACGGAGAACGCACATCCGGCCATTATCGACCAAGAGACGTTCGACGCCGCTCAGGCCATGCGCAGAAGCCATCCCAAGCCGCATTGGCGCAAAGAGAGCCAGGGGACGCCGCTCGCCGGGCTGTTGTATTGCGGTCGGTGCGGAAAGGTGATGTACGGCCAAAGCCTCCAGCGGAAGGCCGGCCAGAAGTTCCCGAATTACATCTGCTCGACCTACCACAAAGGCCGCGGGTGTGGGTATTGCTCCGTGCAGCAAGAGGCGATTCTGCGAACCGTGGCCCAGGTGATCCGCGAGCGGGTCGTTCAAACGTCGTACAAGGACCTGCAAAAGGCGATCGCTCGGGAGATCGAACGGCGGGCCGCCCAGGCGGAAGTCGTGGACGACCAGGGGGTCCAGCGCCAGATCGCTGCCTTGGACAAGAAGATCGAAAACGCCACGGAGAGGCTAGTCAGCGTGGACGACTCGTTGGTGGCGACCGTCGAGAAGAAACTGATCGAGATGCGCCGAGAACGGGACGGACTGGCCGCCAAGCTGGCGCCGGTAACGTGCCGGCAAGAAAAACTCGACCCGAAACAAGTCGCGGCCAAGATCAAGGAACTTGAAGAAATCCTGGCCAACGGCAGCCCGGCCAAGGTCCGGCAGGCGCTTTCCAAGATAGTTTCGCGCATCACGCTCGACTTTACGCCGAGCAAGCAAACCAAGCGTGGGCAAAAGTTTGCGTTCGTGAATGGGACGATCGAACTTTGCACCCAGCAGTGTGGCTCCCCAGCGACAAACCACTAATGATTCGATTTCGCTGCGGAAATGCGCCGCTAAGCGGACTGCTTTGCGGCGGCGCTTCGCTGATAAGCGCACCGCGGCGCTGCACTTCGAGCGCCAATTCCCGGTGCTCCGGCGGATAGATATTGAGCACGCCGCTGCCCAAGACAGCTAGCGTGCGACCGCCGGCGGCAAGTGCGCCGCGGTGTCCGGCTGCATCAATTCCGCGCGCCAATCCGCTTACGACCGTCAATCCGGCTCGAGCGAGTCCACCGGCCAACCGTTCGGCTTGCGTCTTGCCGTAGTGCGTCGCATGCCGCGAGCCGACGATAGCGACCGACATCGCATCGGTCGATTGTAGCGATCCATGAATGAAGAGCATCGCCGGCGGATCCGGTATTTCAACCAGCGGCTTGGGATACGCGGCCGAGGAGCGAATCAGAATTTCAATGCCATGCCGACGGCACAATTCGAGCTCGCGCTCGGCATCGACCTCTTGCTTCGCCGCAGAGATCGCGCGGCCTAGCTTGGGTCCAATGCCTGAGACGCTCCGCAGCTCGCTCGGGGCAGCCGCTAGCACAGCATCCGGCGAGCCGAATCGCTCGACAAGTGTTTGCCAATGCCGGGGTCCTACGCCAGCGACCAACGACAACCGAAGCGCCGCCAAAAGCTGTTTGTGTTGATCGGGGGGACAAAGTTCGGGCGTCATTTGGGGCAGCGTGGAAAGAATGCGGAAATTCAAATCGGGCCAGCGAACCGCAACGGAATTTCGGGCGAATTCGGCCGAGCGACGATAGCCGGCGTTCGCAATTGCGCCCATTCTAGTGGCGAAGGTTCGGAACTCCTACCGGGGCCAAATGCTTATGGTAGTTTGTACTTTCGGATTTGCTCTGCATTGAAGAGAATCAGCCGTATTGCCGATAGCAATTATGCGGCACCACGACATCCGTCGTGCCTTGCCTTGCGAACTGACGGCAACCGCATACGGCTCTCCTTGGCATTGAGGGATCACTGCCCCGGTCTCTCTGCCGGGAGAGCCGTTGTTTTTGAACAGACCCGATTGTCCGGTTCAAGGCATGGACTACCGGAACCAACCTGGGCGACCGCGCGGATCAAGCCGATGGCTCCGGCGGATTCTCGATCGAAAGAATCATGCGGACCAGTTCGGCCAGCGAATTGGCTTCCATCTTTTTCATGATCGTCGCGCGGCGGAGCTCGACGGTGCGCAGGCCAAGATCGAGTTCGGCCGCGATCGTCTTGTTGGCATGGCCCGCCAAGAGCCGCCCGAGGACGAGCACTTCTGCAGGAGTCAGCGTGGCGCGGCGAGCCAAGATTTCTTCACGCTGGGTGCGCTGCCGCATGGCGCGGCTTTCCCATTGCAGCGCCGTCTCGATGCTAGCCCAAAGTTCCTTGTCGGAACAAGGCTTTTCGAGGAATGTCACAGCCCCGGCTCGCATCGCCCGGACCGCGGTTGGAACGTCGGCAAACCCGGTGATGACGATCACGGGAATCGTGTAGCCGCGGGCGGTCAATTCTTGTTGCAATTCCAGGCCCGTCATTCCGGTCATGCGAACGTCGACGACCAGGCATCCGGGCTGCCTGGGCTCGTAGGCGGCCAGGAACTCCGCTGCGGAGGCGAATGTTTGCGCCGCCAAATCATGCGAACCGACAAGCGCGGCGACCGATTCCCGTGCCGCCGGGTCGTCGTCGACGACAAACACGTTGAAGTCAGCCATTGGAACCAATCCCACTAATTCCCATTGGATTTCTACTCGGCAAGAATAGGCAGCGTGAATAGGAACGTCAATCCGCGGTCGGGGTTTGAGATTGCTTCCAGCGTGCCGCCATGGGCTTGGACGATCGAATGGCTGATGGCCAAGCCCATGCCCATGCCGTCTGATTTCGTGGTGAAAAACGGCTCGAAGAGTCGCGCCTTCTGGGCGGGGTCGACACCGCGGCCGGCGTCGCAAACGGCGACACGAATCAAATTACAATCGAGCAATCCGGTGCGCACCAGAAGCGGCCGATCGGCCCGCGAGTTCGCTCCCATGGCTTCGATCGCGTTGCGAATCAGATTCACGAGCACCTGCTCGATCTGAACTGAATCTACTTTCACCGGCGGCAGCGGTTCCGTGAAGTCGCGTTTTAGCGCCACCTGCCCCTGCCGGAGGTCGAATTGCAAGAGTTCGAGCACGCCGTCGATCAGGGTGTTGATGTTGACGGCGATTTGCCGTGGGGGCGATTTGCGGAGGAATTGACCGACGCGGCGCAAGATCTCTCCCGCTCGATTGGCCTGCGTGGCGATCTTTTCGATCCATGAAAAAAGCTCCGCATGATCGACACTTCCCCCGCGCAACCGGTTCAAACAAGCCTCGGCGAAATTCGAGATCGCATAGAGCGGCTGGTTGATTTCGTGCGCCAATTCCGACACGAGTTCGCCCATCGTGGTCAGGCGCGTGACATGGGTCAGCTGCGCCATGCGCTGCCGGGCTTCTTCCTGCGCCTGGCGGCGTTCGGTTATGTCTCGTACGATCCGCTGAATGGCCGGTTGGCCATCGTAAATACACGGAATCCCGGCGACTTCGACTTCGACCATTCCGCCGTCCAATCGGACGAGTTGCTGCTCCATGAGCGCAGTCGGCAGCCCTTGGTCGAGCATCTGACGGATACGGCGCACCACTTGGGCTCGATGCTCCCCATGCACCAAGTCGAGGAATTCCCGGCCGAGCAGTTCCTTTCGTTCGGCCGCGCCGACCAGCCGGGCGAAAGTGTCGTTCAGATAAGCGATGCGGCCGTCTTGCGCGACGACCAGCACCGCGTCCGGCGAATACTCCACGAGGCTGCGATAGCGCTTCTCGCTTTGCCGCAACGCGGCCTCGGCAAAACGATTCTCGTCGCGCAACCGCTTTTCTTCTAGAGCGTGCAAGATGGCCGGAGCTAACCGGGCAAGACGATCCTTAATCAGATAGTCGTCGGCGCCTTCCTTGATACATTGCACCGCGGTTTCTTCACTGATGGCGCCGGTGACAACGATAAACGGTATGTCCAACTGCCGTTGCCGCAACAATTGCAACGCACGCAACGCGCTGAACGCCGGCATGCTGTAGTCGGCCAAAATGATCTGCGGCATGTCGTGGTCGTCGAGCGCACTCACGTATTGCGGCTCGGTGTCGACAGCGCACCATCGCGGCGCGATCCCGGCACGTTGCAATTCGCGGACGATCAGTTCAACATCGTCCTCGCGATCTTCGCAAATCAGCAGTTTCAGATCGAGTGCGGATTGGGACGACATTTAGCGTTCCCGCCCTTGAAAAGAGCGGCACGGGTAGCAACAGGCCGCGAAGACACGGCGAGGGGTCCGCTCAATCGCCTATCAACTTACGGCGAACGACGGCCGCCTTCAAGCGTCGCATCCAAACGTTGCGCGACAAGCTCGGCACACAGCGCGTCGACGGCGGCGCGATTAAAGGGGGCCGCAGCGATCCAAGTCATTTAGGCGATTGTCATTTGTCGCCGGATTCTGATTGTGGCTCTAGGCCGATGCTGCGCGTGTAGGCCAGCTTTTGTGCGGCGCGGCCGATGCGGTCGGTAATCTTTTGCCATTGCGCGGCCGCGTCGCGCAGCGCTGCGGCGGGCGTGGCGCTTCCGTCGACGGCGTGGCGGACGGCATTGTCGAGCGCGGCCAGGTATTCCTCGTGCCCCGGCAACCGCGGACTGAATAACCAGCCAGGCCGAGAAAAGGCCCGCGCCGCGACCTCCACGTATTGCTTTGCCGCGGCTTGCGGCATCCCGGACTCGACCCACCGATCCGGATGGACCATCTGGCTGCGACGAAACAAGGTCGTGGCCGGACTCGAAGTCGAAATCTGTGCCGACCACTCATCGGTCGAAAGCCATATCAACAATTCGAAGGCCGAAGCACCCGACGGAGTGCCGCGCACGATCGATCCCATCCGTCCGGCGATTCCCAAAAGGGGCACGTGTGGCTCGTCGTCCGGCTTCCTTCGCATCCATTGTCGGTCTCGCGGATTGAACACCTCCGGCGAACCGGGCAACTCGACAAAGCCGACTGCTGTGGCCGCCGATGCCAATGTTTTCGATTCGGTAAGCGCACCAGCGGTTGAAGCGACGTTGTCGGCGGGCGTCGGCCAACTGAGACCCATCGCGGTGTGGCCGGCAAAAAACTCGCGCCGTACGTCGGCTGGCGTGTCGCTCAATTGCGATTTCGGCCCGAGCTTGGCGGCGGCCACCAATTCCGTGAGAGCCCGAACGAACGGCTCGCCGGCGATCCGCGGTTCGAGTGATTCTTTGTCGAAAAGGGTCGAGTAATAGTCGCGATGTTTGGCATATGCGGCCGACCGAGCTAAAAGCACGTTGCCGGCCCAACCCGCGGCGAGCGGTTCGAGCGTTCCGCTTTGCGCATCGGCGGCCGGAGTTTTTGATTTTTCGCGAGCGGCAAAAAACTCAGCGGCCTGCTGATATTCGTCCCAGGTTCGCGGTGGCGTGCGGCCGAGGGAGGCGAATAGATCGGCGCGGTAGAAACAAACAAACACGGGCGAACCGAGCGGAACGGCATACGTTTGCTCGCCCCACGCGGTTTCCCGCTGCCCCGGCAACTCGAACAAATCGGGCTCGTGATAGGCAGGCTGAGCGAGCCACGCTACGGGAAGCGGACGGATTAGCCGGCGCTCGGCGAGCGTTCCCAATTCGGAACTTGGATAGATCACCACATCGGCCGCTAGCGACTTGGCGTTTGCAAGATCGGCCCGTGCAATTTCCGACACATCGAGCGACGTCCCGGCCCGAGCCGACCATTCGGCTCGCAGCCGCGTCACCCTTTGGGCCAGCTCCGTGTCGCCGACGACCAACAGCCGCAAGTTGGCAGGCGTGGCGGGCGACTTGTTATCGCCGGCGGCCGATCCGGAATTCGACGACCCGTGACCCGCGACGGGCGACTCTGAGCCGTTGCAGCCACTGTACAACGCGGCGGCTAACACGATGGCCGTGACAAGCGAGATTGTTCGACTACTTGGCATGAATGCGGCATCTGAACTGTTACGGTGTGTCTACATGATGGTTCAGGTCGTGGCCGTCGATGGTAGCGACCAAGCGAGCCCGCCGCCGCCTGTTCAGTTCACCACGAGTCTGCCTTGATTCGGCGGCTTAAATCCGCCACAATCCAGCGAGCGGATTTCGTCCGCGTTCGCCAGACTTACCGCCTCCGTGGCCCCGTCCCTTGCATTGTTGCAGTCCGTATGGGTTTTGAGCAGATCGAACATCTGAAGCATCAATATACCGACCAGTTTGTGGTCGTCGACGATCATCGGCCGGAGTTGACTCGCTTTCGCGGGGTGACCGGACAGGTCAAGACGGTGAACATGAACGGCCGGGCCCTCGTGGAATTCCAGGATTATGCGGCCAACATCGGTTGGTATGACATCGACCTGGAGTTTTTGACCGTTGTGCCGAAGCCCGATCCTGCCGCTGCCGCCGCGGCCGCTAAGTCGGCCGCCAAAGGCCCGGCTGAACCGCCCGGTGGGAAGGCCAAACCGGCGGCCAAGGCCGCAGTTGCAAAGGCCGCTCCGGCTGCGAAGCCAGTGGCGGCGAAATCGGCCGCGGCAAAGCCCGCCGCCGGCAAACCGAGCACCGCCGATATTCTGGCAGCCGCTCGCGCGAAAAAAGGTGGCGAAGCGTCGAAGGCCGTCCCTGCCGGCAAAGCGGATGTCGGCGTCGCGCCCGAGCCGGCGGCCCCCGTTAATGCTGCGGCGGCCAAACCGGCGGCGAAGGCATCGCCGTCCGCCGGTTCAAACGAAAAGCCGACCACGACGGCCGACAAAATAGCCCTCTGCCGCCGAATCGATTCGAAATTGTAACATCCCACTTTGGGCCCGCTTCGCCGGTCCCTTCCCGTCTGCCATGGAGGTGCAACGGTTCATGCAAACAACAGCACAAGCGTCTTCACACGCCAATCGTGAACCCCCCCCCAACGTCAAACGGGGCGGCTGGTTCGGCCGAAATTGGCTGCGGCTCTGTTTCTTGCTCGTCTTGCTCGCGGTGCTAGGCGGGGTCGGCGGATATTTGTACAAGTTCGGCCCGATCCTTTTCAGCACTCCCTATCACCAAACGATCGCCGAGCTGCGGCATAGTCCGCAGGTGAAGCAATTGCTCGGCGAGCCGATCCACGATGGCTGGTTTCCTGTCGGCAGCGTGAACAACGATGAAGGCGAAGCCCGGCTGTATCTGAAGCTGCACGGACCGAAAATGGCCGACGGCCATGAATCGACGGCCGACGTGAGCGTGCAGGCCCGATCCGTCGAGGGCGAATGGGGTTTCACGCAGTTCGACATCACGCCATCGGGCGGCCAAAGGCTGAGCTTGATGGATGAAATCTCCGGTCCGCCGCCGGACCTGCTGCCATTCAACGGCAACAACGCACAAACCCCGCCCTCCACGACCGAGGCCACTCCTCCGCCGGATGTGAAGATCGATATTCCCGACATGCCGTCGGATAGCGGAAAGAAGTGATCGGCGAAGCACGAATCAAGCTGGCCGCTCAGGCCGATCCGAACTGAATTACCAGGCCGCCGCCGACGATGATTCCCATTCCGAGCGATGTGGCGGGGACGACCGTTTCACGAAATCGAACCGGCCGACCAGCACTCCAGCCATCGCGAATACGGCCGCGAAGACGCCGATCAGCTTCGCGAAACCCAGCGAATCGCGTTCACCGTCAAGCCATCGACGGCCAGCATCGCGCAGCCGACGGCGACCGACGCCGACCCCGGCCGCGCAACCCGCGTCAGCCGATCGCATCGCCGCCGATCTCCAAGCCGGCCGCCGCTAAAAAGGTGAACTCGACGTTAATGTGCTCGCCGAGTTTTGGCGTACTTTCGTTTCCTGGGAATTGGATCGCAATTTCGATTGAAGGCTATTGTCGAGCCGATTAAATGCAGTGGTTGACACTGTTCGCAGACCCTACTATGATTCGCTCAATCGGCCGATAGCATGCCAGAAAGTGCTTGGCCGGAATTTGTCGGGCCTTGTTCGGGCCCGCGAAAACCAGAGGGAAAGGAGCCGTCCGGCGATGACTCATGTCGTGTGCGAACCTTGTTTCGACTGCAAGTATACCGACTGCGTGGTGGTCTGCCCGGTCGAGTGCTTCTACGAAGGGGAGCGGATCCTGTATATCCATCCCGACGAATGCATCGATTGCGAGGCGTGCGTGCCGGAGTGCCCCGTCGAAGCAATCTTCCACGAAGACAACGTTCCCGACGAATGGAAGGACTTTACCGCGCTCAACGCCGAAATGGCCCCCCAATGTCCGGTGATTACGGAGAAGAAAGAGCCGCTTGCGGGGAAAGAGTGAAGCGTCGCGGATCCAGCTTGTTGCAGCATTACGGCGGCGGCTTCAAACGAGACCGCCGCTTTTTTTGCGCTTATGCGATAAGTGGCGTGGCGGCGCCCCCATCGTACCTCAAAGCCTCTCGCCCCTCACAGTCTCACAGCCGCTACTTCAGGTCCACCGACCAATAGGCGTTGTCCAAGAAGGTTTTCCAGCTTTCGTATTTCGGATTGCCGAGCTTCACGGTCAGCAGCGGGCTGCGCTTCGGACGCACCGGCGGACGGATCAATTTCAGATGCGCTTCGTGCGGCGTGCGGCCGCCTTTTTTGACATTGCACGCCACGCACGCGCAAACGATATTCTCCCAGCATGTGTCGCCGCCGCGGCTGCGCGGCATGACGTGGTCGAGGCTCAATTCGCTCGTGGGAAAATGCTTGCCGCAATACTGGCATTGGTTGCCGTCGCGGGCAAAGATGTTTCGCCGATTGAAGCGGATTGTTTGCCGCGGAATCCGATCGAACGACAAGAGCCGAATCACCCGCGGCACTTGCAGTTCGAAATTGATTCCTTGGATCCAATCTTCGTGCGGCTCTTTGAAGGCGGCCCGCAGCTCGCTGATCTCGCGCCACGATGCGAAATCGTAGTTGGCATATTGGCCCTCTTCGAGATGGATCACCTCGGCCAACTCGCGGAAAAGCAATCCGAGCGCTCTCCGCACGTTGATCACGTGGATGGCCATGTAGAAGCGGTTCAACACCAATACGCTCGAACTCAAAGCGCTGGTGCCAGCCTTGCCACTTGGATGCATCGCAAAACCTCTTTCGCGATGCACAGTCGGACCGACGGTCGCCGGGTTTCTCCCCGCGGTCTTGGCCGTGGGTCGCCGTGCATTTTTCACATTGTATCCAGCGGGCAAACGGTCAACCAGAGGAAGCCGCGCCGGTGAACAGGGATTGCGCGGCCTGCTAACCCGCGGCTAACGTGCGAAAAATTGCGGGCAATTGGGTCGGCGCGCGAAACCGCAAGCGAGCTTCCATGCCCGTTTGGGTTCGAAGCTCGCTTGCGGTTT
>DATAWG010000081.1 GCA_036267355.1 Pirellulales bacterium
GGTAAGCTTCTTCCCTTGCAGAAGCAGCTTCCCGCCGATCCGCCGGCGCACGGTCAGTTCTGCCGCCGTTCCCTTGGTTCTCATGCATACATTCTACGCCCAGCGTACCAAATGGCTCATTCACAACGCAAAGATCAATAATGCTGTGCAGAACGCGGTCGCACGCCTGCGTACCGATTTCGACGCCTTCACCACGAAAGAGTGGTCGGCGCTTTTTTCTCAGGGTTACGCCGCCGCAAGACGGTCATTGGCCTTCCTCGCTCCCGCCGAGCCCACGGTTGCAGAACCGTACCGACCGTGGCAGAACGACGCATTTGATTGGGACGACGAAAAGACCGCGCTCGAGCTCTCAAAGGGCCAAGTGAGACGCGCGCATCTGTTTACGAAAATGGACCATTATAGCCTCGCTGGTGCCCTGCTCTTACTCATCGCGATGCTTGGCGCGTGCTTCGGATGGGCGCCAATTGTGCTCCAATGCCAAAAAATCGTCACGGCCGTCATCGATCGTGCGCACAGCAGTTTCGGGGACCGGCAAATTGAGCTAAGGGAACCGCAGATCGCTGGGCCTGAGGCGGAATTGGCTGGAATTACGCTATCCGCCGAGGCCCGGCAGCAGATCGCCCTTGCAGTGGCTGCCTACCGCTCCGACGCCGACAAGACCCCCGCAAGTCGGGAGGCGCTGTTGCTGATTCAGAAAGCTCCGTTTGAATCGGGTTACGGATCGTTTCACCGGAAGTTCAAGTTTTCGGGAAACGCACGGGTGGAGGACGGGGAGTGCATGCTGGTCGACACGCGACCTCGCAAAGACTCCGTTGGCGTGAGAGTCCTTCACATGGAACAGGAGCCCACACGGTCTTACGAGCCGACAGGCCTCGTCGAATTTGACGGCCCCCGCGCCGGTGAATTATTTGTTGCGATTATTGAAGTTGAACCGCTGTCTCCGGACGATAAGGAACCATTCCCCAAAAGAAACCTTTCCCTTTACGGTATCACTTTGGAGTACCAATGATGAAAACTCGACTGTTACTCATTGCTGGCGTTCTTGCCTTAGCTGCCGCCCCACTTTATGGCGGGACATTTTCAGGAAGCACGCTTTCGCTTGATACTACGCCACTCGTCGGCGTCCGAGTGGAGGCGTTCCGGGTCAGTCTTCAAGGCAAAATTGAGCCTACGCCATTTACGCCGGCTGTATTCAGTCGCGGACAGGCTGCGAGCTACTCGATCGACCTCGGCGACGAACCGCGTGTCGTGCTCAGATTCACTGCGGGCGCAGACCGTGTCGTCGTGTCATTGCCGGAAGCCCCAAACGGTGCGGTTGGCGGTGCGGTGGACGGACGCGTCTCGATGTCCGACCTCAACGTTTACGTGCCAGAAAAGACCAAGCCCAACTGTTGCCAATGCTGCTGCGGACGGCGGCCTTGGCGCCGGTAACGGACGGGGTAATTGCGGGTACGTACGGTCCGACACTTTCTGGAAATCGGGCCTTTGTTTTCCGCGGCGCTTGGCGCGGCCAAACGTCGAGGATTGGGCGACGGTCCAACGGTCGCAATTTGGCGCAGCCAGCGGGGAAGAATAACTGCTCCTCTAGAATTCAAGGCCGGCGTGCGCGTGCTTTTCGGATTGCATGTCCACGCAGTGCGGTGGCCGTGGCGCTCAAGCGGCACCCATCGAGAGGCAGTGTCGAGATTATTTTCGTGCAGCCCTCAGCCGGATGGAAAGCCGGGCAGAAAGTTTCGCAAGGTTTCTTGCGGATACAAGCAGAAACCGTATTCGCGCGACGAAAGAATCGCGTCGGCGCGCAATTGGGCATTCAGCGATTCGCCGCGGCCGACGAGTTCGGCACGGCGATCGGCTACGAAGGGTTGAAGCTGCCGATTCGCTTCGCGGATGGCCCGGCAACGGCGGCGAGATTCCTCGGCCCCCACGTTCGCCGCGATCCATTGCTGCTTCTCGTGGATCCAATAGGCGGCCCCCAAATCGTTCGGCTCCGTCGCCAAGATGGCCGACGGCTGCGAAGCGTCTGCCGGCGATTGCGAGTCCAAAAACTTCTCCGGATGAAACTCCAATTCTCGCAACCGGCTGCGGACCATTCGCAGGTCGGCAGCCGTCGGCGACTGGTGCGCGATCGGCAAGTGCAGCGTGCCGGATGCAACCAAGAAAGCCGGGGGGGAGATGCAGAAAAATCGCTGAATCATCGCGTCGGTGAGTCGATCGTATTTCGCTCCGCCGATGCCGTGGATGAACAAGTCGCCAAAGAGCACGCGCGCGGCGAGCGTCGTCAGTAAAGCGCGGCTGCCGAGCTTGACGCCCCGATCGCATAGCGCGGAAAGCTGCACAACGGCGGTGCCGGTTTCCGAATCGGGCGAAAGCCGCAGAGAGATTTCCCATCCCTGCATATCGGAGAGCACGAGATCATCGCCGCGCGGCAGCACAAACACTCGGCGGCGCCGAGGATTTTCAGCAGACCAAATCCAGAACGGCGCCTCAAGCCGAGCCCCTTCCGATGCCAATTCCGGCGCCGGATGCGAATGGCTGCGAACATGATGCTCGCGGCGATATTCGGCAAGGGCGCTGTTATACACTTCCCACAACCGCGGCAAGTGGGCGATCAGGTGGGCCATAAAATGGCGGAACGCCGGCAAACAGCACACAACGCTCTGCGGAATCTCGAGCGTCGTGAGCCCCCAGCGGCCTTCCCATTGGTGCCGCGCTTGCGACAAAGCTTGCCCTAGATTCTTGGTGCGGCGACCGCATTCGACCGCCAACGGCCAAAATTCGCGCACCATCGGATCGGCCACCAGCGGGGCCAACCGCTCCGCCGCGCGAGCCCCAAAACTCGCAAATACGTCCGGATCTTGGATCACGCGCGCCTGAAATGGAATCTCGGCCGACGGCCTGTCGAACAGCACCGACGCGACACGCGGTTTTTCGACGCTGCCGACCGGAACCCGCAACGACGACGATTTAATCGTGTCGCTGTCGATCACCAAATTGATGGCCACGCCCCCATGCCGCTCGGCAAGCCGATGCAGCACGAAATTCTTCAGCCACACGCCCGGGTGAAAAATCTCAGGTTGATGCCCCGCAAGCAACAGCGGCGGCAATTCCACCGTGCTGCCATTGCCGCGCTCGGGCGGCGGTTCGGGAACATCGCGATATTGCCGCGTATAGGCCAGCGCCGCCGCGATCAATTGTCGCCGGGCCTGCGAGGCCAACTCGGCCAGGCGAATTCCTTGAACGTCGTAATCCGACCGGTCGATGATCGCGCGGTTGTCGGCAAGCAAATCGGCGACGTGCTCGGCCGAGGGTTCCAGAATGCGGGCCCCGTTGGTTCGCGGTGCGGCGGGAACCGATTGGTCGCGTAGCGGTTTACAAGACGACGCAGGGCAGAAGCTCATGGCCATCGGGCAAAACCGCTTTCCGTATTTGAGAATCAGGGCAACCGAACCGTCCACACTTCCGCCACCGACCACCGGCAAACCGCGGTAAACTGGATCAAGCCGCGGTAACAGGAATTCTGCCCGGTAA
Organism: Pirellulales bacterium; assembly: GCA_036267355.1. Taxonomy (NCBI): domain Bacteria; kingdom Pseudomonadati; phylum Planctomycetota; class Planctomycetia; order Pirellulales; species Pirellulales bacterium. The sequence goes on from DATAWG010000081.1 coordinate 3,529, forward strand.
ACCTTGGCTTGTCAAAACGCGACAAGCTTGGCAGGCGAAAACACAAGCAATTTCTTTGCCGCAGAACCCTATTTCCGCCGGCGTCAATTCTCTAATCGTGCGGATTGCCACAATCGGCACCGGCGCCCGCTCGAAAGGATGATGGCACGCGTTTCAAGTGGCTGACGGCATACGGAGTATGCCTGCTACGTAGTAGGCACACTCCGTGTGCCGGCGGCGATGCCAATTCGCTCTCGCTCGCAATCGGACGCCGCTAAAACGCTGCTCCATCAATCCTCCGCTTTGCCCTATGCTTGCTCGCGCTCGAACAACACTCGAACAGAGTGGCGGCACGCGTTTCAAGTGGCCGACGGCATACGGAGTATGCCTGCTACGTAGTAGGCACACTCCGTGTGCCGGCGGCGATGCCGATTCGCTCTCCCTCGCAATCGGACGCCCTAAAACGCTGCTCCATCGATCCTCCGCTTTGCCCCATTCTTGCTCGCGCTCGAAACGAGAGGGGGGGAATTGGCATTGCGCCGGCCGATTCGGTTGGTGACGCGGCGTAATACTTCGGCGTGAAAGGCCACTTCGCGCAGCCCAGGCCGGAGCCGCGCCAAGGGCGGAGGCTTGGAGCGTCTGTCAACGGACCCTCGCTGACACTTCGGGCTAGTGTGATGATCGGCGAGTTTCTACAAAGCCTAGTCTTGCCGCGAGCCGGTCAGGTCGAATACCTCCTGGCCTTCGAAAACGGCGTCTTTGACGCGGCCACGAAGTTTGCCAGAGCGAAGCCAAGTGTTCCAGCCCAGCCGCAGGCCCGGGCCGGCGGAATCGGAGAGAACGATGTCGGGCACCGTCTCGCCGCGCAAGAGCAATTGCACGTCGAACGCCAACGTCGGGCCGATATAAAGTCGCGTTAGATGCGAAAGCAAGAAAAACGCTTTCGAACGTGTCACCGCGCCGCGATATGGCAGGAACTCGACGAATTGTTCATAGTCGAGCGGGCCGACACGGATGCGTATCTTCCCTTCGACATCCCAAACGCGCTCGCCAATCACCAGGTTGACGCCCAGCCGGCAATTCATGCAATCGGCGTGCAATTGCGATTGGTCGGTCGGATCGAGCTGCAGCCATTGGCCGTGAAACTGTTGCACCTCGACGGGCAGCTCGAAATAGTCGGATAGCAGCGCGGCCAAGCCAAGGGCCGTTCGCGGCCGGCGGGCCCACAAACCGGCGTAGCGCAACAGCGCTTGGTCATCGACCTCGGCCAGCGTGCGGCGCTCCGGCCTCGCGTGCAGGGTGCCGTATTTGGATGGAGCGTCGCCGACAGCCTTACCCGCCGACTCTTCGGTTGTCGATTCACCGATCGACGCCACGACGCGGATGCGATTTCGCAGCGTAGCCAATCCGAGGCCCGAAAAGCTCAATAGCGCGTGCGTGAACGGGTCGGGCGGATGCTGCAGATATTCGCCGCGCTCGTAGGCGATGTAGAAGCGATATTTTTCCCAAGCTCGGTAGAAGAGCGAGAGCATGCGGTGGGTGAACAGGTCGAACCAATCGCGAAGGGCAAATTTTTCGCCATGCTTGTAGTCGCGCTGAATGCGCATCAGCATTTCGGTGTAGTGCCGCGGCATTACTCCGCTTGGCCCCACCAAGCCAAAAAATGCGACGCTCATCTCCGGCACCGAACGCTCGCCACCCGACGGCCGCAATTCCCAAATCTGGCTGGGCGGAAAGATCAACGACACATGGCTGCAGAACCGCACCGTTTCGCGCGCCGGCGGCCCATCAAACCCGACCGGCATGGTATCCGGAAACAATCGTTCCAAAACGCGGACCGCCTGGAAGAAATCGAACGTATATGGCTGCGTAAACAAGCGGACCGCAACGCTCGTCGGATCGAGGCCGGGCAAAGCGGCAGTCACGGCCGCCATTGCCGCGGCCGAGGCGCTAGCGACATTGCTGGCGGGCACGAATGCCGCGGGCCTCGCAGCAGCGCTGGCAGAGCTAGTGGCACCCGAGGGGCGGGCTGCCGTGGCCGGCTTTGCGGCGGCGGTCGGCGGCGCGGCGGCGGCCGGAACCACGCTACTGATCGGCGCGCTACCGATCGGCGCGCTACTCGGCGGCGGGCTGCCGATCGGCGCAGCGGCGACCGGCGGCGGGTTCCCATTCGCCGGTTTGCCGGGAGTCAGATCAGAGCTTGCTCGCCCGCCCGTAGTGGCCATTTCTTCAAAAGCCCTTCAGTTTGTGTCGTTTTTACGCCGAACTGCGTGAAGGAATTAATGCCCGCATACAGGCCCATGAACCGTTCGAGCACACAAGCGAACAGGAAGGTGCCGGTGCCGATGTATTTTTCCTCATCCAGCTCGACAATCACTTCCATGCCGCGGGAAAAACCGCTGCTGGCTTTGCTGCCGGTGCGCCCGACGATGCGGCGCGTGTGAATGCGCACGATGCCTTCGATCAATTGCCGGGTGATGTCCGACAATTGCTGCTGACCGGCTTGCGGGTCGCTGAAATCGTAGAGCCGGAGAATTTCGCAGAGCGCGTCGCGCCCCTGCACCGGATCGGCCAGCGAAAGATAATTCAGCGTGAGGTGCGAGACGAGCGACCAATATCGGCCGCGCAAGCTGGGGGCCCTCAGCGGCGGGGTGGGGGTTTTCAGACAGCGGATTCCCGCCAGCGGCGCGGCCCCTTCCAGCTCGAAATAAAGCCTTTCGCCGGCATGCTGCAATTGGTTCGGCAAGTCACGATTGGTACACGTCGTGCGGACCACCAGCGTGTCGTCGGCGGGCAATTGGGGCTGAAAGTCGAGATCCACAAGGTGCAAGAAAAGATCCGTCCCGCGATCTCCTTCCTGCGTCGATAGCCTGCGCGACGAATGCCAAAATGTCGGGCTCTCGGACCCATCGCGGCGATGATGAAACGAATAGAACGGGCGATAAATCGTCGTCGTCGACGTGGCCGGGTTCACGCTCAACACTTCGTCGATCGAAAACACTTCCATGCCGCGCTGATTGGCTACGTCGGGCACCACGCGATATTCGTATTGCCCCTGATCGAGCGCGATCGGCTCCGCCACTTGCTCGAACAGATTGACCACCGGCGTGCAACCGAGGCGAAACGTCGTTCGATCAATCCATTCCTCGACGCGGCGAACCGTGTGGTCGAGATAGACGACGACTTCCATCTTCCGCTGAAAGCCAGCTGCCGCGGCTTTCGAAAAGCCTTTCAGATCCAGGAACAGGAATTTCTCGCGGATCGCAAATAGTTCGCTTAGCAGGCGGTAGCCCAAAAAGCTTTGCGGCGGATATGGAAGCAGGCCGTCGGCCGCGTCGAATCCGACTTGCCCCAGGCATTCGGCGGGCGAAAGCACGATCGGCGCCAGCTTCAATTCCGGCTCCAGCGACCGGAGGACGACCTGCGTCGCATGGTTGAAGATCAATTCGTAAAGAATGCCGACGACATGTGCATCGCCAAACAAATAAAACCGCAATTCGTCGAGCGAAAGCTGCGAGAACTTCAATTCCGATTGACATTCGAATTGCAAACGCAAAGCGGCGGCGGTGCGCCGCGGCGGCTCGAATTCGCGCGGAAACGGCGGCGATTGCACCATCGCCTGCGTCAACTCCACCGGCCACAGCGTCACCGGATAGCCCGTGCGGAATCGGCACGGCAAATTCCCGACCCGGGCCGTTTGCATCCGGCTATGCCGGGCAATGCGAAAACCGTCGGGCAACGGGCCGCGAGTCGGATCGAGTTGAAATTCGACGATGCCCATCGACGGCACCGGCGCGAGATAATGCGGATAAAGCACTCCCAGCAGGGCTTCGGTCAGCTCGGGAAATTCGTCGTCGAGCTTGTGATGAATCCGTCCGGCCAGTAGCGCGAACGATTCGATCATCCGTTCGACGTGCGGATCGCCGCTTCGCGTCGATTCGAGCAACAGCCGCCCCGCCGCGGCCGGATAGCGGGCCGCGAAATCCTCGGCAAATTGCCGAATGAAAATCAGCTCGCGTTCGTAATAAGGAAAAAGCGGTCCGCTCATAATGTAGCAGGCACACTCCGTGTGCCGTCCGCCGCGGTCAGTTTACGGCAAATGGATTATGCCTTCAGCTTATTTCATGGCCCGAATCGACGTGCAACCGGTCGTCAGCTCGACGATTGTTTCAAACGAAATATCGGGATACGGTTCGATCGACAGCCGAGCCTCGATTTGGAATCGCACATTCAACTGCCGGCCGGCACGGCTCTCTTCGACCAGGATCACATGCACGTCGCGCAGCCGCGGCTCGAACCGTTCGATGGTCGCTTCGAGCATGGCTCCGATCGATTCTTGTTGCTGCGGCGTCGAGGTCGGAATCGACCCAAAATCGGGGATGCCAAATCCGATCGGCGAACGGCGCAACTCGGGAAATTCTGCCGGCAAGTCGACCACCGCGCGGCGTGTGTTCAGCAGATCCTCCAAATCGCGCCTCACGGCCGCGATGATCTGCTCGACGCCATAGCCGGCGCGAGCCCGTGTGCCGCCCGACTCGGGATCGACCAGCCGATCGAGCATCGACGGGGTGAGCGCTTGCTGAAGATCGATTCGTGTCATGGGGCAATTGTTCGTTGGCAGCGTCGCTTGCGACGCTCGTGGCCGATCGACCGTCGCAGTTGCGAAACCACTTGCTCAAGCAAGCGTTATAGCCGATCGCGCCGCGCCTTCGCAATCGCGACTGCAAACGACGCATGCATAGGGTTTGTTGCTTTCGCGGTCGCGCCAAGCGGGCAATGCAACGAAGCCCGGGCGAATCTGCAAAAACAGCGGCGGTAAAGTTTAGCGAATGCGCTTCCGCTGCCGATAAATCCGATTATGCGCGGCTTAGCGGTTCAGCTAAGCGCAACGGGCCCACTACTGGACAAGCCAGCAGTGGCACCCGGCGTCCGTGGTTCGGTTCCAAAGGTGCAGGATGGGCTTTTTGAAATTAGCTCGAGCGAATAGCGGTCTCGCTGACGATCCGCATTGGCGACGCTTCGTCGTTCGCTGGAGCATCGTGAGCCTGCTGCTGATCGCCGTCGCCGCCTACAACAGCTACGGCTTCTATCAGTTCGACGAGCATTATCAGGTTGTCGAATTCGCCGGGTACAAGCTGGGCAAAACGCCCGAGAATGCGTTGGCTTGGGAATACCGGGCGCAAATCCGGCCGTGGCTGCAGCCGGGCGTGTATTATGTTGCCGCTCGAGCCCTGATTGCCGCGGGCGTTGAAAACCCGTTCATTCTTGCCACCGCGTTTCGCGTCATCAACGGGCTGATTGCCTGGATAGCTATCCTGTCGCTGATGCTCTCAGCCAACGTTTTGTTCGGCCCGGGCCGAGCGCGGCGGCTGGCCGTGATGCTGCTGGCAACGTTGTGGCTGATTCCGTATCTCGCGGTGCGCACGTCGGGCGAATCGCTGTCGGGCAGTTTCTTGGCACTGGGCATCGCGGCGCTGTTGCTCGGCTCAACGGCAGAGACCGGCCAAGCGGCTTCGGAACACGCCAAGCGCCGGTTCCCGCCGTTGTCATTGTTGCTTGCAGGAATTTGCTTCGGCCTCGCGTTCGAATTTCGCTTCCAGATGGCGTTTGGCGTGATGGGAGTGATGGGCTGGATCGCGTTTACATCGTCGGGCGGCATTCGACGGCGAATCGGCAGCGTCGCGTTGATCGGGTGGGGAGTGCTGCCGATGGTCGCGCTGGCAACGCTGGTCGATCGCTGGGGCTACGGCCATTGGGTCGTCGTTCCATGGAACTATTTTCATACTGATGTTCTCCAAGGGCGGCCGAGCCTCGACGGCACTGCCCCGATCTGGGCCTATTTCGTCAAGGTGATCGGCAGCCCGGCGGCGCCAATCGCGGCGCTGTGGGTCGTGGCAATGCTGGTCACATGGGTGCGGCATCCGCGGCATGTGGTCGCCTGGGCCACGCTGCCGTTCTTCGTCGTCCACAGCATCGTGCCACACAAAGAACTGCGCTACATGTTCCCGATCGCGCTCGTGGCGACGCTCGGGTTTGTCGTCGCGCTAATGCCATCGAGCGGCGGTCGGCCCCAGCCGGCATGGTTGAAGCGGATTTGGCGGCTGCGGCATTCGGTGTGGGCGAAAGCGCTCGTTGCGTTCAATGCGGCGATGCTTGTCTACGCCTGCTTCGTGGCTCACGAGCCAAGCCTGAATTTTCAACACTGGCTTTACGACCATTATCCGCATGGCTGCACAATGTATGTGCTGGGGGCCGAAACGCGCAGCCCGTTTGAAAACGTCGGCGCGACGATGTTTTTCTATCGTCCGCCGAATTTCACTTGCTGGCGATTGAAAAGCGAGGCCGAGTTGGCGGCGATCATCCAGCGCGGCGACGGCGATTGCCTCGTGGTGCGCGACCGCTTGTCGAATTGGTCGCCGCCGGCCGCTTCGCCCGCCGAGTCGCACTTGGTCTACACCACCTATCCGGCCTGGGTCGAGCGTTTCAACTTCGCCAACTGGTTGCACAACTCGAAGCGATTCAGCCTGTATGCCGTCCATCCGCTCGAAACACCAAACGGCAAGGCAGAGGGGGACAATCCCCGGCCACCAA
>DATAWG010000082.1 GCA_036267355.1 Pirellulales bacterium
CCTTCTTCTTCAAAGCCTTCTTCCTCAAAGCCTTTTCTTCCCATGCTCAAGGCGCTGGAACTTGTCGGCTTCAAGAGTTTCGCCGACAAAACGCGGTTCGACTTTCCGCCCGGCATCACGGTCGTCGTCGGACCGAACGGCTCGGGCAAGTCGAACGTCGTCGATGCCATTCGCTGGATTCTCGGCGAACAGAGCATCAAGAATCTTCGCGGCAAGGAGATGGTCGACGTTATCTTCAACGGCTCCAGCAGCCGCCGCGCACTGAATTCCGCGGAAGCGACGCTGGTGTTCGACAATTCCGATCATCGTCTGCCGGTCGATGCGGCCGAAGTGGCCGTTACGCGGCGCGTGTATCGCAGCGGCGAAGGCGAATATCTGCTCAATCGGCAGCCATGCCGCTTGCGCGACGTTCGCGACCTGTTTGCCGGCACCGGCGCGGCGACCGAAGCCTACAGCGTCATCGAGCAGGGCAAGGTCGATATTCTGCTCCAATCGTCGCCGCGCGATCGCCGGGCGATTTTCGAAGAGGCTGCCGGCATCAGCCGCTTCAAGCTGAAGAAGATCGAAGCGCTGCGGCGATTGGAACGCGTCGAGCAGAATCTGCTGCGGCTGCGCGACATCGTCGATGAAGTCGAAGGACGGCTGAATTCGGTCCGCCAACAGGCGGGAAAAGCGCGGCGCTACAAGGAACTTGCCGATCGGCTGCAAGCACTGCGCGTCGGCATCGGGCGAACCGATTGGCGGAAATTCACCGCCCGCATCGAAGCCGCCGAACTGGAAATCGCCGGGCTGCGCGACGAGAGCGTGGCAGCGGCAGCCGAAGCCGATATTATCGAAACACGCGGCCTTTCGCTCGAAACGGATATCGCCGAGATCGATCGGCTCGTTCGCACCAGCGAATCGCGGATTGCCGAAAATCGCGAACGGCTTGCCAAACTCGATTCGACGATCGAGCATCAGCGCGCCCAGATCGCGGATTTCGAAGAACAGTCGGCTCGACACCGCCGGCAGGTGGCGGCACTGGGCGTGCGCACCAGCGACGTCGAAGAGCAGATGCAGGCCACGCGCGATGCCGTCGCTGCCGCGGAAACAAGCCACGAACAAAACACCCAGCAACTGGCCGAGCGGCAGAAATCTTTCGATGCGCTCACGAACCGGCTCGACCAAATCCGCAACGAGAACGACACTCGCCGCACGGCCCTGTTGGAGCAAACGCGTCTTGCGGCGGCCCGCGCCAAGGAAATTGCCGCCATCGAATCGCAGTCGGCCGCAGCGCGCAAGGGTCAGGAAACTTGCCTTGCTCTCCAATCAGAACTCGAAGCCGAACGAAATCGGGTCGCCGCCGAAGTGGGCGATCTGAACGCCCGCCACGAGCGGCTTGTCGACCAACTGTCTGCCAAGGCCGATGCGCGAACCGCGATCCAAAACCAACTGTCGGAAGTACGCCGCCGCCAACAATCGCATCAGGAAGAGCTGACGCGGTGGAAAGAACGTCTCACCGCCGCCCTCGAACGCGACCGAATTCTCAGCGAACTCGAAAATCGCTTGGAAGGGGTTGGCGCGGGCGTGAAGCAGATGCTGGCGATTGCCAGGCAAGACCCGGCCGGGCCGCTCGGCACAGTGCGCGGGATGCTCGCCGATCTCTTGCAAGTCGACGTGCCCATCGCGGCGCTGGTGGAAATGGCGCTCGGCGAAAAAGCCCAATATCTCGTGATCGACTCCGACGCACGCCTCGGCGAACTTTTAGCGGCCGAGGAAACGCTTGCCGGCCGGGCTGGCTTCCTGCCGATGTCGCCCTCCGCCTCGACCACGGCAAGTGCCACTTCGGCGGCGGCTGGTTCGAAGGAACTCGAACGTCGGCCGAGCGTCGTCGGCCGGGCCGATCGGTTCGTTCGCACGGCCGCTGAATACGAGCCGCTGGTGCGACAGCTTTTGAGTCGAACTTGGATCGTCGAAGATTATGCCGCTGCCGCGGAACTCTCCGCATCGCCGACCGGCCGTGGCTTGCAGTTCATCACGGTCGGCGGACAGGTGCTGGACGCCGACGGCAGCCGTTCGATCGGTCCGTTGCAATCCGCAGCAGGATTAATCTCGCGCCGCAGCGAACTCCGTGCGTTGGAATCGCAAATCGTCGAGTTCAAACGAAACATCGGGCAACTCGAATCGCTGTTGAGCACGCTCCAGCGGCAGGCGACCCGGCACGACCGCGAACTCGCCGACGCGACATCGCAACATCAGCACGTGTCGGAGCAATTGGCCGAGAGCCGTATGCGGCTCGAAGCGGCCAAAGCACGTCAATCGCGGATCGACGGCCGCTATGCAGCAATGGTCGGTGCTGCGAGCGAAGCCGAGCGACGGTTGTCGGATCTTTCCGCGGCGCTCACGGCATCGCGAGCTCTCGCCGAGCGGCAAACGGCCGATCTTGCTCAAGCCGAGAAACTATTTGAAGAAACCGCGCGGCAAATCGCCGAATTGGAGCAAAGCCGCGAAGAGCAACATCGCGAGATGAGCGCAGCCAAGGTCGAATGGGCTCGCGGCGAACAGAAACTCGACCACCTGAAAAACCAACTGCGGCAATTCTCGCAACACCGCGAAGAACGCCAGCGCGCCCTGACCGACAGCCGCGAGCAATTGGCGCGTTCGATCGAACGAATCGGCGAGGCCGAGGGACGAATCTTGTCTGCCGAGGCCGAATTGGCCGGCTTATATCTGCAAAAGGAATCGTTTTCCGGCGAAACGGCCGGGCATATCGATCGCCGCGAAGCGCTCCGCGCCGAACGCTCGGCCACGCTCGACGAAGCCCAGCGCCGCCGCAATCGGATTCGCAAGCTGGAAGAAAAACTCCACAAGCGCGAACTCGCCGCGGGCCAGTTGCAACACGAACGCGCAACGCTCGTCGAGCGGCTCCGCGAAGACTATTGTCTCGATCTGGCCGAGCTCGCCGAGCTGGGCAAGGGTGAGGGTGAGGGTGAGGGTGAAAGCGACGGTGGCAACGACCGGGGACTGGCTCATTTCGCGATGCCCGGTGAGCAAAATGTGCCTGTCCCCTTTGCGCCGAGAAAGCGAGCCGACATCGAGCAGGAGATTACCGATCTGCGCGCCCAATTGGCGGGTCTTGGGCACGTGAATCTCGATTCGCTCGAGGAAGCCGACGCCTTGGAGCAGCGGTTCGGCACCCTATCGGGGCAGTTCGACGATCTTTCGAAGGCCAAGGCGACCTTGCAACAGATCGTCGGCAAGATCAATGCCGACAGCCGCCGCCTGTTTGGCGAGACGCTGCAAACCGTGAAGGATCATTTTCAGGGGCTGTTTCGCAATCTATTCGGCGGCGGACAGGCCGACATCGTGCTCGAAGAGGGGGTCGATATCCTGGACGCCGGGATCGAAATCATCGCTCGGCCGCCCGGCAAGGAACCGCGGAATATTTCGCTGTTGAGCGGCGGCGAGAAGACGCTCACGTGCGTGGCCCTGCTGCTCTCGATTTTCCGCAGCCGGCCGAGCCCCTTCTGCGTGCTTGATGAAGTCGATTCGGCCCTCGACGAGGCCAACACCGAGCGATTCGTCGGCGTGTTGCACGAATTTCTCTCCTGGACGCAATTCATCATCGTGACGCATTCGAAACGCACGATGACGTCCGCCAACACGCTACACGGCGTCACGATGCAAGAATCGGGCGTGTCGAAGCGCGTCTCGGTGCGTTTCGAAGACGTAAGCGAGAACGGCGAGATTCTCTCCGCGCCAACGCAGCGCCCGGCCGCCGACGGCGGCAACGACGTCGCTCGTGCCGCGTAAGCAAACGAAGACGGCTCACACCAAGCCGCGGCCAACGTAGCAGGCACACTCCGTGTGCCGTCTGCCCTGCCCTGTGCGCAATGCGCCGCGGAGCGCCGAGGCATACGGAGTGTGCCTACTACAATGTCGAAGCGAGCCGCGAGGCGGATAGGTCACGAATGGCAAATGCCCGTTCGCCATTCGTGCTTCGTCGTTGCTTAGACATTCGGCGTTCGGCATTCGTCATACTCCTCCGCCCCTCCGCGCCGCCGCATGAAAACCGCCTGTCGCTGGTCTTTTCGCCGCAGCCCCTATAATTGATAGGGTTTGTCGTGCTGGAATTCTCGGTACAGGCGGACGGACGGAAGACGGCGATTGGAAGGGCGATCGGGCGCATAGCGTTTGGGGACGGCGACGGGCACCATCGAGCAATCAAAGGATATAGATATTCGGCGGCAAAATCCGCGGTTTCCGCGGGTTTGCCACCCTCGGCAGTACTTCTCTGACCCGTTCGAGCGTTACGACTGGCGAAAGTTTCTAAAGTCTGCTGGCCGCGCGACTCGAAACTAATCATCGGAAGGCTTGCTCTCGGAAGCGTTTGACCACCAATCTCAGCCCGCTGGGATTGGAGGGACAACGCGAGCGTGAGCGGGCCGCAGGGGGGACCTGCCCAGTCAGACGGCTATCGATCGGGGTGCTAGCGCGCGGTTTGGCGCTAGGGCCCGGGCGCTGGCGGTCTATCTTGTTGCCTGTCTCCCTCCGCGGTTCCGCGAGCGCGTGGATTCGGCGAGGGAAGTTCCGCTGAATGGGGAAGACACGGTGTGTTTCCCTGTTGGCGAATTTTCGCCCATTTCCGCCCGTCCGGCTAGCCGATGTGTCCCTTGTAGGCATTGGCAAGAGGGAACTGAGCCACGGCCCAACACGAAATCGACTATACGGAAGGCCCCGACCCAAAAGCAAACGGATCGCCCGGTTAAACCCGCAACCCGGCGAAGAAGGATCTGACCCATCAGACCGACGGTCCGCTAGCAAGGGGCGTGGAAGCTGACCTCGGATTGCCACGAGCACTCCGACGCGCGTCAGCGGAATCCCCAAACAAGCGAAGAGTACATTGGAGAGCCTGCGATGAAGGTCTTCACAACAGGACAGGTCGCAAAGATCTGTAAAGTGGCCCCGCGCACCGTCAGTAAGTGGTTCGACTCCGGTCGGCTTCGCGGCTACCGGATTCCCGGTTCCCAGGACCGCCGAATTCCCCGCGAATACCTGATCAAGTTTCTCAAGGAGCATGGTATGCCCCTGGGCGACTTGGAAGATGAGGCGATGGCCAAGGTGCTGGTCGTCGGTCAGGATCAGGTGCTGCTCGAAAATCTCAAGCGTCAGTTGCCCATCGAGCGGTCGTTCAAGATTGCCGTGGCCGCCAGCGGCTTCGAAGCTGGCATTCAGGCCGAAAGCTTCCATCCCGATTGCATTATCGTCGATTTTTCGATCGGCCGGGTGGAGTCGCTGCAAATCTGCCAGAACCTCCGCCGCAACCCTGAGTATGCCGACACGATCCTGATCGCCTTGCTGCCCGACGACGGCAGTTCGACGAGCTTCGATCGATCGACGATCAACGAAACGTTCAAGAAGCCGTTCGACGTGGCCTTGCTGGCCGAGCGTCTGCGGACCTTGATTGGCGCCCGCAAGGAACTGGTCTAAGAATGGGTTTGCGTCGGGAGGCAGTTTCCGCCCAAACGGCCGCCCGCTATTGCTTCGCCGATTTCCGCTCAAACCGTCGCGGATGACCCCCGCGGCGGATAATTTTCCGCTGCTCCGACAAACCCGAAGCGTTAGCGAGGATGCCTCGCCAACGCTTCGGGTTCGTTTGTTGTGGGAGCGCGGATTGGCGTGGCGCGCCCGATCAGAAGGCCAATTTGCTCACGCGGAGTCGCTGCGGAAGCGGGGAGCGCGGAGAAAACGCCAAAGCGGACGAAGTGGACGAAGTGGACGAAGCGAAATAGAGCGGACGGAAGGGACGGAGCAGACGGAGTGCAGGAAAATCGGGGAAGTAGCAACTCACGGTTGCCTGTCCCCCTCTCCCCTCCGTGGGAAATGGGTTAGGGGTGAGGGGAGCCCCGTCAGAAATCATTCCACCCAACCACTGGAACCCTCCGGGCACTCCCCTCCCCGGCTCCGCGTGATTCCTTCTGCCGCGTCGTGCTGACCGATTGCCGGTGGCCCGGGCGCGGCGCATAATCGCGCTTGCTGCCTCACAGCCTCAAGCCTCAAGCCTCACAGCCTCAAGCCTCACAGCCTTTTCCCCCATGTCCCACTTCGACGCCGAAGGCCGCAGCCGAATGGTCGACGTCGGCCAGAAGCCGATCACGGTGCGGATGGCACGAGCCACCGGCGAAGTGTACCTACTTGAAGCGACGCTCGATCGCATTCGCCGCCGCGATCTTTCCAAGGGCGACGTGCTCGAAGTCGCCCGCCTGGCCGGCATCATGGGCGCCAAGCGCACTTCGGAGCTGATTCCGCTGTGCCATCCCCTGCCGCTCGATGCGGTGACGATCGATTTCGCCTTCCCGGATGCGGGCACGCTGGCGATCGAAGCCCAGGTGCAGTGCACAGCGAAAACCGGCGTCGAAATGGAAGCCCTCACGGCCGTTTGTGTCGCCGCCCTGACCGTATACGACATGTGCAAAAGCATCGACCGCGAAATGCAAATCGGCGCCGTCCGGCTGGAAGAAAAATCCGGCGGCCGCAGCGGACATTTTGTGAGGGGCCAGGGAACGGGGAGCGGGGGCCACGGGACAGGGGCCAAAGATCAGGAAGCGAAATAGGTTCTCATCCAAACGCATGTTTTGGCCCGGCTACGCGCATGCAGCGGTTTGCAGCAGCCCGCAGCGCTGGCAAGGGAATCGAGCCCATACTCCCTTGCTTGCGCGACGGGCTAATTCTGCCTGCGGAGCAATTGAGTTCGGGGCGCCGGTCGGCGGCGGAACTCTTCGGTCGTCCGTTACATCCCGACATATTTCGCGTACACATTTCGAGCCGTGGCAATATCCTCCGTGCCGGCGATGATGGCGCGGCCGTCGGCGAAGAGGGTGATCGTGTAGCCGTCGATCGCGAAGCGGAGCAAAAATGCGTTGCGAGTTACCTGGCCGACCGTGCGAAGTTTTCTTTCGAGATCGTCGAGTGATGCGGCCGTTGACGAATCGTCCGTCGATGGCGACGCCAGTTGCACGGCGTTGCGGCCGCAGAGAACTGCCGTTTGACTGCCGCGGCGGCCGGAGAGCCAGGGGAAATCGCCGTCGCGGCACGTCGCACAGCCTTGCTCGGCCAATCGCGCGAGGCCCACTTGTCGGAACCGATTTTCCCACAGATCGACCACCGTCAATCCCCGGCTCACCGCGGCGAGATTGCCGCTAAGGATTTTGATCGCTTCGCAAGCCTGGATGGCCGAGACTGCGTGGATCGCCGAGGCGAGGATGCCGGCCGTGTCGCAGGTCGGCATGCTCCCCGGCGGCGGCGATTCGGGAATCACGCAGCGCAGGCATGGCGGCCGATCGGGCAGAATCGTCATCGCCTGGCCGATCGCGCCGATCGCACCGCCGTAGATCCAGGGGATTTTGCACCGCAAGGCGGCCTCGTTCAGCAGAAAGCGGGTTTCGAAATTGTCGGTGCCATCGACAATCAGATCGACGCCGTCGCACAGCGCCAAGATATTGCCGGCTGTGACATCGGCCACCAGGGGTTCGACTTCCACCGCCGAATTAATTCGCCCTAGTTTCGCGGCGGCGGCGATCGCTTTCGGCAATCCTTCCGCGGCGTCGGCTTCGTCGAACAGGACTTGACGCTGAAGATTCGTGATCTCGACGAAATCGCGATCGACGATCCTCAGCCGGCCGATGCCGGAGCGGGCGAGCGTATCCGCGGCCGCGGAGCCTAAGGCGCCGCACCCGCAGATGAGCACCCGCGCCGCCGCGAGCCGCCGCTGCCCCGTCTCGCCGATCGGCGGGTAGCGCATCTGCCGGGTGTATCGATCGAGAGATTCGCTCATTGTAGCAGGCATGCTCCGCATGCCGTCGGGGGGTTGAAACGCTTAATTGGCGGGAGGTTGTCACAAGGGCAGACGGCACACGGAGTGTGCCTGCTACGTTACGAAATAGCCTGCGAAATCGCCCGAAGCGGCCATGTCGTATTGTAATCGGTCGCACGCGGCGCGGGCGGCGGCAAGCTGGGCGGCGGCGCTTGAAATCCGGCGGCGAATCAAGACTGGAAGTTGGCAGCCGGTAGACGGTGGCAGGTGCTCCGCATCGACATCGCAAAGCAGCACTTGAGCCCATGGCGGAGCTACCCGCGCGGCGCCGGCCGAGAATTTTGCCGCAAACAGCACGTTCTTGGCGGCGGCGCGAATTGCAGAATCTACCTCCGCATCCGCCGGAAATATCAACAGAAAAATCGCCGGCCATTGGCCGAGCCGGCGTACTTCTTCGAGCAGATTTTCCGCGTGCGAGTTCAAATCAATGAAGAGCGGCACGCCGTGCTTACTCGCTTCCAAGCAAATGCCGTCATCCGGCGGAGGCCCGCAAAGCGTGATGTTCGCTTTGCGCGCCGCTTTTAGATCATCGACAGTAATTTGCGGCAACCATACGCCGCGCGGCACCCAGCGCACCATGTCTAAAAAAATTGCCCGCCCTTTTGTTCCCAGGCGCCGAATTCCGAACCAGCGTCGGATCGAATTGGATTGGCCCTCCGAAGGTTCCCCCTCACCCCTAACCCCTCTCCCGCAAGGGGAGAGGGGAACCGGCGTTGCGGCCTGTTCCACCGATTCCTCGCTACGGACGACTAGCTCGTTTCCCCTCGGCCCTCGTCCCTCGTCCCTCGCCCCTAGCTCGGCCCGATACAGCATCGGCAACTCGGGCGTCCAGAAGCACGGGTCGGGCACGACGGCTTCGGCCAACAGCGACTCGCCCGGCCCGAGATCTCGAAAGGGAATTCGGGCGGAAAGAGTTTGCGCGAAGCGGCATTCGGGACCGACGAGTTCACCGGATAGCTTCCGGTCGGCCGTCGATTCGTCGCGCGCGAGCCGCGCATAGACGCGGGCGGCCGCCTCATGGGCATCGCCGAAGAAAAGTTCGAGTTGATTCAATGCCTGCATCAAGAGCACCGGTTCAATTGTGTGCCACTGGCAAGCGAAGTCTGCCAGCGCGAGCGCCGCGCGACGCAATTATTTCCTTCGACGTCGCCGTCTGATCAAGGACCAGCCGTCCGCCTCGGATACAAAGTTCAACGTCAAGCTGCCCGCCGGCACTGGCAGACTGCGCTTGCCAGTGGCACATGGTTTGGGCGTCAGGCCGGTTGCTCCCGCGGTGGATGGGCGAGGGCTTCGGCGAGGAATCGGCCGGTGGCGGTGTGCGTTTGCCTGGCAATATATTCCGGCGTGCCTTGCGATACGATCCGGCCTCCCTCGTCGGCCGCTCCCGGGCCGAGGTCGATAATCCAATCGGCAGCCTTCATCATTTGCAAGTTGTGCTCGACCACGATCAGCGAATGCCCGACCGCTAATAGGGCCTCGAAGCAATCGAGCAATTGCACGACATCGGCGAAGTGCAGTCCTGTCGTCGGTTCGTCGAGGATAAATAGGGTGCGAGATCGCTTGGCGGCCGACATATAGCCGGCCAATTTCAGCCGCTGGGCCTCGCCGCCGGAAAGCGTGTTTGCCGGTTGGCCCAAGCGCAGATAATCCAGCCCGACGTCGATCAGCCGCTTCATCCGCACCTGCACCTTGCCGCAGCCGCGGAAGAAGGCGAACGCCTCGCGAGCCGTCATGTCGAGCACCTCGGCGATATTTCGGCCACGGTATTGCACGGCCAATATCTCCGGCCGATAACGCTGCCCGTTGCACTGCGGGCACTTCATATACACATCGGCCATGAATTGCATGTCGATCTGCAAATACCCGTCCCCTTCGCACATGCTGCACCGCCCGCCATCGACATTGAAGCTGAAATGGCTGGCGGAGTAGTTTCGCGTGCGGGCTTCGAGCGTTTCGGCGAACACGTTGCGGATTTCGTCAAAGGCTTTGATGTAGGTCACCGGCTTCGAGCGCGGCGATCGGCCGATCGGGCTCTGGTCGACCAGCACGAGGTCGTCGATTTGGCCGTCGCCGAACACGTCGTCGTAGGGGGCCGGCTTCGGGCCTTCGAGCCGCATTCGCCGCCGCAGGGCCGGATAAAGCGTGTCTTCGACCAACGTGCTTTTTCCCGACCCACTCACGCCCGTCACGAGGCACAACACGCCGAGCGGAAATTCGACGGTCAGGTTCTGCAAGTTGTTTCCCCTCGCGCCGGCGAGGCGAACCCAGCCGTGGCTTGGCCGGCGGCGGCGATTGATGCCGCTCACGCCGCGGCGGCCAGTGAGAAAATCGCCCGTCGTGCTTTGTGGACAATTCTCCATCTCGGCCACCGTGCCTTGGAACACGACCTTTCCGCCGCGCTCGCCGGCGCCGGGGCCGATCTCGATAATTTGATCCGCCGCACGGAGCATCGTTTCTTCGTGTTCCACCACCAGCACGGAATTACCGCGATCGCGCAGAGCGGTCACTGCCTTCAGGAGCCGATCGACGTCGGCCGGGTGCAAGCCGATCGACGGTTCGTCGAGCACATAGAGCATGTTCACCAGGCTCGAGCCGAGAGCCGAGGTGAGGGCGACGCGCTGCGATTCGCCGCCGCTGAGCGTGCGCAGCGTGCGGTCGAGCGTGAGATAGCCGAGCCCGACGGCATCGAGATATCCCATCCGCGATTGCACTTGTTCGAGCATCATCCGCCCCACGCGGCGCTGCCAGTCGGATAGCGGCAGCTTGGCGAAGAAGCCGAGAGCATCGCGGATTTTCAACGCAGCCAGTTCGGCGATATTCAGCCCGCCGATGCGCGTGGCAAGCGCCTCCGGCCGCAACCGGCTGCCGCCGCACACCGGGCACGGCCGATAACTCCGCCAACGGCTCAGATACACGCGCAGGTGCATCTTGTATTTCCGCCGCTCGAGCCATTGAAAGAAGCCTCGCAGGCCGCCGAAATTTCGCTCCGCCACGCCTTCGCGCACAATCCGCAGTTGCTCGTCATTCAAACTGCGAAATGGCACGTCCAGCGGCAATCCAAAATCGTCGGCCAGCGCGATCAGTTCCTTCAACTCGTGGGCATAGGCGGGCGTATTCCACGGGGCGATGGCCCCCTCGCGAACCGACTTGTTCGGATCCGGAACGATCAAATCCATATCCAAATCGATCACATTGCCGAACCCCTCGCATTCCGGGCAGGCCCCGAGCGGACTGTTAAAGCTGAATAGCCGCGGCTCGGGCAGCGGATATTCGATGCCGCAATCGTCGCAGCGCATGGTGCGGCTAAATGTGAGCCGCCACCACGGCCGACCATCCAATTCGAACGCCGCCCCGCGGCCGCCGCTGGGCAGATCGGGCCGCTCCGGCAGGTCGATGAGCACATGGCAGACGCCGTCGCCTTTGGCAAAAGCTGTTTCAATCGACTCGCGCAATCGTTGCGGCGTCGCGGCCCCGGCGGTAAGGCGATCGACGATGACGAGCAGAGGGGCGAGGGGCGAGGGGTGAGGGACGAGTGAAGGCCGGGGACTGTCCCCTTTTGCGGAGTCCGCGGAGCAAAAGGGGACCGTCCCCATCGGCGGCGCGCCCAGCGTCGTCGATTCCTCGTCACTCGCCCCTCGCCCCTCGCCCCTCGCCCCTATCTCCACCGTCCGCCCATCGAGCACCACCCGAACAAATCCTTCTTCTCGTAGCGCGGCCAATGGCGATGCAAGCTCGGCGTCGTCTCCGTTTGCCGCGGATTCCGGCGGCGGAGCGAAGGCCAACATGAACCGGGTGCCCGCCGGCAGCGGCGCAAGCGCGTTGGCGGTGCTCTCGGGCGATTCGCTGCGAACCGGCTGGCCGCAGTTCGTGCAAAACACCTGGCCGATTTTGGCCATCAGCAGCCGCAGGTAGTCGTAGGCTTCGGTAGCGGTTCCGACCGTGGCCCGGCTGGAGCGATTGCTGCTGCGATGGGTGACGGCGATCGCGGGCGGGATGCCGGCGATCAATTCGGCCGTGGGTTTTTCCAGCCGTTCGAAGAATTGCCGGGTGTAGGCAGAAAAAGTTTCGATATAGCGCCGCTGCCCCTCGGCATAGAGCGTGTCGAGGGCGAGGCTCGTTTTTCCGCTGCCGCTCAGGCCACAGAATACGACGAGCTTGCGGTGCGGGATATCGAGATCGATTCCCTTGAGGTTATGCACCTCGACGCCGCGCAGTCGGATAAATCCCTTGCTGCCGCTCACGAGTTGTCCTGCCAGCTATTTGCACGACGGTCCAAACTATCATCATAGACAACCGCCGCGCGCCAGCCCAGCCGGCGCTCGTTTCAGCCTTCAGCCTTTCGAAAAGAGCTGCGTCCCAGCGTCCCCTTTTCGCCGTCCCTTTTCGCCGTCGTTGCCCGTCTTCTGCCCGCCATGCTTCGGCTTGTTAATCAGCTTTGGTTGCTGCGGTTGACGGATCGATCAACGCGTCGGTTAATGCATCGATTCAATTGCAATATAAAAAGAGCGAGCGAAATGGATACCCAGCAAAAGGTCGTCATCGCGGGGGGAAGTGGTTTTCTGGGACGACCCTTGGCTCGATGGTTTGCCGAGCGAGATTGGGCCGTCACGGTGTTGTCTCGGCGCCCCGGCAATATTGCACCGCGAGTCCGTTCGATCGGTTGGGATGGCGAATCGCTCGGCGATTGGACGCAGGCACTAGAAGGCGCGGCGGCGGTTATCGATCTCGCGGGGCGCTCGGTCAACTGCCGCTACACTCGCGCAAATCGCCGCGAAATCATGCAATCGCGAGTGCGTTCGACGCGGGTGATCGGCGAAGCGATTGCCGCATGCTCGTCGCCACCGGCGGTATGGCTCAATTCGAGCACTGCCACCATCTACCGGCATTCGATCGATCGGCCGATGGATGATGTTACCGGCGAAATCGGCGCGACCGCGGAAGCCAACGACGCATTTTCGATCGAAGTTGCGACTACCTGGGAGCGGACGGTGGATGAAGCCTGCACACCGCGCACTCGCAAGGCAAAACTGCGCATCGCGATGGTGCTTGCTTTCGGCCGTGGGGGAGTGTTCGACGTGCTGCATCGGCTCGTTCGCTGTGGTCTGGGTGGAACGATGGGCCCCGGCAATCAATTCGTCTCATGGATTCACGGCGACGATTTTTGCCGGAGCATCGAGTGGCTGATCGAGCACGGCGACTTGAGCGGCCCCGTCAACATTGCCGCCCCGAATCCCTTGCCGAACCGCGAGTTGATGCGACTGTTGCGGCGGTTGTGCAGAATGCCGATCGGCCTGCCGGCGGCAAGTTGGATGCTGGAAATCGGCGCATTTTTTCTCCGCACGGAAACCGAGTTGATTCTGAAAAGCCGGCGCGTGGTGCCCCGGCGGCTGCTGGATTCGGGATTTCAATTTCAATTCGCCGACGCCGAATCTGCGCTCGCCGAGATTTTGCGCCGTTCGGGATGCGATCGCACGAGTCCATCGCCCCGCGAGCAGGCGGCATTGAAAACCGCCAAGCGCAGTTTTGCTCGCGTTGACAAAACCTATGCTGGCAGCTAGAGTTACGATGGCAATTCGGCGGTAGGTCGCCAGAATTTGCTTTTCCCGCGCGTTCTCGCCCTTGTTTGGAAGCGACTTGTGATGGTTCGGCGCCACTCGGCCGAAGCGGCCGAAGAAATGCCCGTCGATATCGCCGGATGCGAAGGCCGCATCGACTACGTATTTCGTGACAAGGGCTTGCTCCGCTCGGCATTGACGCACGCCTCGGGCGCCTTGCACCGCTTGGCTTCGAACGAGCGGTTGGAGTTTCTCGGTGATGCCATTCTCGGGGCCATCGTCTGCGAGATTCTGTTCCACCAGTATCCCGAATATCTCGAAGGGGATCTGACGAAGATCAAATCGGTCGTCGTCAGCCGCACGACCTGTGCAAAGCTCAGCGGCGAACTGGGGCTGGAAGAATTCTTGATTCTCGGCAAGGGGATGGCAACGCATCCGCGTGTGCCGCCCTCGGTTCTGGCCGACGTGTTCGAGTCGCTCGTGGCAGCCATCTATCTCGATGGCGGCGATGCGGCGATTCGGCCGTTTATCGAGAAATTCATTGCCCCGGAAATTGAAGCGGCCGTGACCGGCGACACCGGCAACAACTACAAGTCTCTGTTGCAGCAGGTTGCCCAGCGGCAGCACGGCCAGACGCCGACGTATCAACTGCTCGACGAAAAGGGCCCGGATCATAGCAAGTGCTTTAAGATCTCGGCCCAGATCGGCCAGCTACGCTATTCGCCGGCGTGGGGGCGGAACAAGAAAGAAGCCGAGCAATGCGCCGCCCGCAACGCGTTGAGCGAAATCTGCGGCGAAGCGATCCCGTTTCCGGCCGATTGATCTGGCCAAGCGTTGTCGCACCACACTAGCCCGAAGCGTAAGCGAGGGTGCGCCCCGTGGTGAAGCTAAAAGCTTGGCCCGTGGTGCCGAGGTTCACTAGCCCGAAGCGTAAGCGAGGATGCGCCCCGTGGGGGGTTGCCGTAGTTTACGCCTCGAGCCGACGTGCAGGTGGCGTTGGCGTCAGACAGCGAGGCGATCCGCCGTTGCGGGGCTCCCTCGCTCACGCTTCGGGCTTGTGTGCTTCGGGCTTGTGTGCTTCGGATTCGTGTGCTTCGGGCTCGTGTGCTTCGGGCTTGTGTGCTTCGGGTTCGTGTGCTGATCGGCTGGCTTGTTTAGCGGTGCCGCCATCACGGCCACGGATTGCCGCAATGCCGTGCCCGTGCGCCAAATCGCGGGGCGACTGGTCTTTTCCCGAACTGCCGGTTTCTGTTATTTCTACGCCTTCCGGAGCGGAAGCAAGCATCAGGGACCTAGGGATGGGGCTCGGCTTGCACACTTCTATCCGCGCGAAAATTGGATCAGGTGCCATGTCGATTGCCATTCGCAATTGCGGATCGTGCTTTGCATTTCGTGGTTGGTTCGCCGGGCTTTGTACCCTTTCTCTCGCGATTGCCGCGGTGCTTGCACCGCGGACCGCGGTCGCCCAGCAGCAGCCGGCGGCGGCCGGAGAGCTTCGCGAATACGACGTGCTTGTCAAGCAATCGCCGGTCGGCAAAGTTTCGATCCGCACCGCCGAACATCCGGATGGCACCGTGGTCGCCACGACCGACACCACCGTCAACGCGCGATTTTTCCTGGTCACCTACCACTACGAATATCACGGCACGGAAGTCTGGCAAAACGAACGGCTGGTGCGGCTCGATAGCCGTGCCGACGACGACGGCAAGAAGCTGGCAGTGACGGCAATCACCGACGCCCGCGCTTCGCGGACTGATCTGCCGGGAGGGCCGCCGCGCTCGGGCCCGTCGCTGGTGATGACCAGCAACTACTGGCGCCTGCCGGATCAGCGGCTTACTGCCGGCGATTTTGCCATCATCGACTCCGACACGGGCACACTTTTCACCGTAAAGATTCAACGCCTGGGAACCGATACGATTGCCGTCGACGGACAGAATATTGCCTGCGAGCACTTTCGTGTGTCGGGCGATACATCGGCCGAACTATGGTTCGACGGCAAGCGCCGGCTGATCCGGCAGCAAACCGTCGAACAAGGCCACCTCACCGAAGTGCGACTGGTGCGGATCCGCGCGGTGGCTGCGAGACAATAATCGCTCGCGGCAATCGCGGCAAGCAAGCCGCGTTGCTAGCGTTGCGAGCTTGTTCTTGCGACACGTTTCGACTTGGTCGATTGTTACGAACCGGGTACGATGCTCGGTCTGCGGATGGCAAGTCGGGCAGGAGAGCCCGACGCGGAAAAGCTCAGGCTTCTGGCCTGGCGGGAAAGCCACGGATGGGCGGGAGCAAAATGGAGATGGATCGAGTCCACACGTCGGCTCGGACTCCTTCGGCGGAAAGCGCCGAAGTCTGGCTCGATTTCGACGGCACCTTGACCAACCAAGATGTCGTCGATTCGCTGGTGCGCGGCTTCAGCGCGACGGACGAGTGGCGCGAAATCGAAGATGCGTGGCAGGCGGGGCGGATTGGTTCGCGTGCCTGCCTGGTCGGCCAATTCGCTTTAGTCCGCATCCGCGACAAACAACTCGACAGTTTTCTGCGTTCGGTATCGCTCGATCCGGGCACCCCGCGGCTGCTGGATTTGCTCGAGCAGCATGGTGTTCCGGCGACGATCGTGAGCGATGGCATCGATTGGTTTATCGATCGCATTCTTCGCGCGCATGGATTGCGACCGCCGCGAATCCGCAGCAATACGCTGGTGCGCGACGGCAACTCGTGGCGGCTCGGCTGTCCCCATTCTTCGTTGTCGTGTGCCGTCGCGGCTGCGCATTGCAAATGCGCTTCGATGGAGCAGCTTGGCAGTGCGGAGCGGCGACGGATTTATGTCGGCGACGGCCGCAGCGACCTATGCGCCGCCCGGAAGGCCCACCTGCGGTTTGCCAAAGGCACGCTCGCCGCCCTGCTCGATGGGGAGGCGTTGGAGTATATTCCGTTCTCGACGCTGCACGATGTGTGCGCCGTGCTGGATGCGGCATGGTCGCGATCGAGGGCCCGCGCAGCATGACGAGCGCGAACGCATCAACCACGTATGTCGCGAATCCGAACAGTCCGGAACTAGTCGTCGCAGGCACGGGGCAGTCGGCCGATTGCCGTGCGCTGGTGGCCGCCGATCGGGCGATCGAACAGGCGATGCTCGAATTTCTCCTCGCCGCGTTGGGCTTCCGTAGCATCAGCGGCGAAGAACGCGAGTTCGTCCATTTCGTCGCCGCTTGGGGACGACGGCATGGCTTTCGCGCCGACCTGTGGGAAGCGGACGAAGCTTCCTTGGGCGCCGAGCACAAAAAATTCGCCCGCCATATTCCGCTCGCCGGCCGGCCGACGCTCGTGCTCGAGTTGCCCGGCGATCCGGACTTGCCGTCGCTGATGTTCAATGCGCATTCCGACATGGTCGCCGCCGATGCCGATGCCTGGTCGCATGATCCTTGGGCCGGCACGCTCATCGACGGTCGCGTGTTTGGCCGCGGCGCCTGCGATGTCAAAGGGCCTTTGACGAGTGCGCTTTGGGCAATGATGCATCTGGCCCGCCGATCCGAGCGGCGTGGGAGTATTCTTCTGGAACTTGTCCCCGGCGAAGAAGACTGTGTCGGCCTGGGAACGCTCACAAGCGTGATGCGCGGCTGGAACGCCGATGGCCTCGTTGTTTTGGAACCGACGGAACAGTATCCGCGCTGCGCTTCGCGCGGCGGATGCCGCTTCGAAATCGAGGTCCTAGGTCGCGCGGTTCACGGAACCGTCAAATGGATTGGCCGCGATGCGATTCCGGCGATGTGTACGACGATCGGGGTGTTGACCGAGTTGGAAGCTGATCTGAACCGAACGGCGAGCAGTTGCGACGGACAAATTCACGAAGGCGACCCACTTTTTGCCGCGTATCCCTTCCTTCGGCCAATCACGGTCGACGCGATTCACGGCGGCCAGTGGCAGGGAATGGTGTGCGATCGGTGCATGTGTGCTGGGTATTTCGAGCTTCTACCGGATGATGATGTTCGCGGCTGGCAGCAAAAGTTCATCGGCGAAGTAACGGCAAGGATCGCGGCTCGCGGAATTCGATCCGACGAAGTGCGCGTCCGCTTCACCGAGGAATACCAGGGTCATCGCTTGGCGCCGAACCATGCACTGTGCGGCCGCGCGGCGAAAGCGATTTCGGGGTGCGCGGGGTCGGCCGGCTTTTCCTGGAAAGGGTTCAATGCGGGCTGCGAAGCGGGACTTCGCGCCAACCGGAGCCAGACGCCGACGTTGGTTTGGGGGCCAGGCAGTTTGGCCCAGGCCCATGCCGTCGATGAATACGTCGAATGGGCCGACGTGCGCCGCGTCGCGGATATGTTTACGACATTTGCCACACTTTGGACGGGCAACATCGATGAAATTTGACCCTCCCGCGCAGACCTACGAACTGGCATTCGATCCGGCGCACGATGCTCCCTCCTCGAGCGCTTGGTTTGCTCGCGCCAAGCAGGCGCTGGCAGGCGGAATCAGCAGCTCGGCCAGGGCCACGACCACCGTGGCCGAGCCGTATCCGCTCTATCTCGAACGCGGCCGTGGCGGACGAGTGCAGGATGTCGACGGCAACGAATTCGTGGATTTCCTGTTGAGCTATGGAGCACTGATTCTCGGACACGCGAATCCAGCGCTCGTGCAGGCCGCCAGCGAACAACTGCGCCGTGGCACGATGTTCGGCACCGCAAACTCGGTCGAAGTCGAGTTGGCCGAAGCCATCCATCGGATGGTGCCTTGTGCCGATCTGGTCCGCTTTGCGAATTCCGGCTCGGAAGCGATGTGCGGCGCCGTGCGCGCCGCGCGCGGTTTCACGGGAAGAAACAAATTGCTGAAATTCGAGGGCCATTATCACGGTTGGGTCGATGTTTTGGCCGTGAGCAATCGGCCCACATTGGCCGAGGCCGGGCCGGCCAACCGGCCGAACAGCGTCGCCCATTCGCGGGGCATTCCCAGCGGCGTGAGCAGCGATGTGATCGTGTGTCCCTGGAACGATCTTGCGGCGCTGCGAGCCGTGCTCGATGCCCACGCGGGCGAATTTGCCGCGGTGGTTGCCGAACCCATCGTTGCCAATAATGCGTGCGTGATGCCCGCCCCGGGCTATTTGGAGTTTTTGCGCGATGAATGCACGCGGCGTGGAATCGTGCTGATCTTCGACGAGATTGTGACCGGCTTCCGGCTGGCGGCCGGCGGCGCGCAGAGTTTTTTCGGCGTCGTGCCCGATATTGGCGTGTATAGCAAGGCGCTGGGGGGCGGATTCCCGATCAGTGCCTTTGCGGGCGTGCGCAAGGTGATGGAACCGATCGGCGCCAACCAGGTCAAACATGGCGGCACGTACAACGGCAACTCGCTCTGTGCGACGGCCGCGCTGACAGTGTTGCGGTGCGTGGAACGGCCGGAAACGCTGGTAGGGATTCGCCGGCATGGCGAGCGGTTGATCGAGGCGATTCGCCGGGCGGCGCGCGATCATGCGATTCCGTGCTGCGTCGCCGGGGATGGGACGATGTTTCAGGTGGTGTTTTCGCCCGATGGCCGGGCCCCCGCAAACTACCGCGAACTATTGGCTGCCGACATGCGGCGATACGTCCAATTGCGCGACGCCCTGTTGCGCCGCGGCGTGCATATCACCCCCAGCGGCAGCGCCTGCTGGTTTCTTTCGACGGATCATGACGACGACGACATCTCGCTGGCCTGCGACGCGATCGACGCGGCATTTGCAGATTTGATGTAGCAACGGAAGGAACGAACATGCTTTTTGCCGCGGCGGATCGTGCGATCAACTTTGTTTCGGACAGCGGGCTCGCCTATCTCTATCGCCGCACGCCCGTGAGCTTGCTGGACGGCTTGGCGCGCTATCGCTTCCGGCGCACGGTGCGTTGGGTGGCGAAGAAATCGGCCTTTTATCGCGAGGCGTTTCGGGCGCTCGGAATCGACGCACGGCGCGTCCGCTCGCCGGAGGATTTGGGTGATTTTTTCACCACGCCCGACGATTTGAGCCGCGATCCCGAAAAATTCCTCTGCGCCCCGCCGAGCTTCGTGTTCGAATCGTCGGGCACGAGCGGCACGAACAAGCAGGTCTATTTCGACGTCGAAGAAATGACCTACATCGGCAAAGTCGCCGCTTCCGCGATGTCGCTGATGGGGATCGCGCCTGGCGACCGCGTGGCCAACGGCTTCGATTTCTCGATTTGGATTCCCGGCATGCTCTTTCACCAAGGGCTGACCCACACTGGCACGTTTTGCCAGATCTTCAGCAAGGTCGATCCGATCGAGGTCTACCGGCGGCTGAAACGCTATCGCTTCAATGTCGTGCTCGGCGAACCGACGTGGCTGATCCGATTGACCGAAATTGCGGAAAAGGAAGGCAGGTATCCGTTGAAGTTGCTGATCGGTGGGGCGGAAGAAATGCCCGCCTCGGCAATTCCCTGGATGCGCGAGGTATGGGGCGGAGCCGACGTGAAAATGTGCTACGGCAGCGTCGAAATGGGAGGCGGCCTCGGTTTCCAACCCTGCTCGAATCACGACGGCTATCACCTCGATAACATCAACTTCCTGCCCGAATTCATCGATCCCGATTCCGATGGATACGGCGAAATCGTGTTCACGACCTTGAGCCGCCATGTGATGCCGCTGGTGCGCTATCGCACGCACGATGTCGCGCGGCTCGAAACGGAGTGCTGCCCGTGCGGCGTGCGCGTGCCGCGGTTGAGCAAACTCCGCGGCCGGCGCGATGAAATGGTCGTCGCCAGCGGCGGCAATCTTTATCCGCTCATGTTCGAGGAAATCCTCCGCGACGTGCCGGGCCTGACTCGCGATTGGCAAGTCGTTTTCACGCTCGACGGTATTCGCGAGGTGCTCGATATCCACGTCGAAACCGAGCGCACCGATCTGAAATCGCTCGAGCAAGACATCTTCGCTCGGGCGACGAATCGTTATCCCGATCTGATGAAAAACCTGGCTCTGGGCACGTTCCAAATGAAAGTCACGCCGCAGCTTCCGGGCCGAATCCGAACCGGCCGAAAACTGCGCCGCATGGTCGATCGGCGGTTCGATTCCGCCGAGCCGCAGTCGTCGCTCCGCGCCCCACACGGCACGCATTGCACCGTCTAAACTCCCGTTGAAGCATTGCCAAGTGTAGTGCCTGCGAAATACGGTGCCTGATTAGTCTCGCGCGCCGGCTTTTTTTCAAACCACCGAGCCACCGAGAACACCGAGAAAACAAAGCAGAGTCGAGGGCCAGACGTTTCGACCGGCACCAGACGGCGTCGCTCGCCCATTCGGACGCTTCCCGCCGTTCTCTGTGTGCTCGGCGACTCTGTGGTTAACCTTCGCGGCCGTCCCTGTAAGATTTGCCGTCGAAACGTGCTGAAGCGAACACCGTCTGTGTGAGACAATACGCTCGCGTCGAAATACTTCAACAGGCTACGCTTATGTGCCCTTCGAAAACCGACACCTCGGCCGCAGTGCGCGGAGGGCTCTCCGCGATCCTTCGCCCCACCAGGCGGCGGGCGATTTCGCTGGCGCTGATCGCTGTCGCCGGCGGCGCCGTCTGGGCCGGCTATGCCGTGTGGCAGCAGATCCGTAGCGAAGTCGCCGCCAGCGACGAATATCGCCTGACGCCGCAAGAAATCGAAATCACACCGCCGCCCCCCTGGGTCCGCGGCGACGTGAAGGCCGAAGCCCTGCGCAGCGCCGGGCTCGATGGCCCGATGTCGATTTTGGACGACGATCTGGTTCAGAAACTTCAGACCGCGTTTTCCTTGCATCCCTGGGTGGCGAGCGTCGTGCATGTGAGCAAGCAATATCCGGCACATGTCGATGTGGAATTGACCTATCGCAAGCCGGTGGCGATGGTTGAAGTGCATGAGAACGGCGCCGATGGCTTGTATCCGGTCGATGTCGACGGCGTGTTATTGCCGAGCAACGATTTTTCACCGCTGGAAGCGCGCGGCTATCCGCGATTGGCGGGCGTCGAGAGCAGCCCGCTGGGAACCGTCGGCTCGCGATGGGGCGATCCGGTCGTCGCCGGCGGAGCGCGAATTGCAGTCGCTTTGGCACCGCATTGGGCCGAATGGAAGCTCTGGTCGATCCACTGGATCAAACCCACGGGCGCGAGCAATGCCTCCGCTCCGGCCGATTTCGAACTCATTACCGGCGCCGGCCAGCCCGTCCACTGGGGCGCCGCGCCGGCCAACGAGCCGCCGAGCGAACCGACCGCCGAGCAAAAAGTGGCCGAGCTAAAAGCTTTCGTCGATCAGCACGGCTCGCTCGACGACCCCGCGGCGAAATCGCTCGACCTCAGTCAGCCCGGCGCCGCCGCTCGAACGGCCAAAGCGGCCGGCCCAACGAGCGAGTAATCGGCTCGATCGGAAGGGCTTCTCTGCGAATCCAATCGTCGATGGTACGCCGCGGCACCAGGCTTTACACTATCCGCCATGGCCATCGATGTGGTTACCAGCGAAACGGTGAATGCCGCGGCGCAACTTGCCGAGTGGGCGCGCCGCACGCCGCAAGCGATCGCGGTTGCCGAGCCGCGCCGGGGCCGGATTGGCCGCTGGAGAATGTCCGCCGCGCGAACCTATCGCCGGCTCACGTTCGCCGAACTCGAAGCAGACACCAATCGGCTCGCCGAGGGTTTGGTGGCGATGGGCGTTCGCCCCGGCACGCGGCTGGCCATGTTCATGCCGTTCGGGATTGACTTCATTTCGCTGGTGTATGCGGTTTTCAAGAGCGGCGGGGTGGCCGTGTTGATCGATCCGGGCATGGGATTGCGCAGCACGCTCGATTGCTTGGGCGAAGTGCGGCCGGAGGGGTTTATCGCCGTCCCGCCGGTTCATGCATTTCGGGCATTGCCGGGAGGACGATTCGCCAATCGCGGGCTGAATGTGACGGTCGGCCGGCGGTGGTTTTGGGGCGGGGCGACAATCGCCCAATTTCGCCGTCGCGGATCAGGCGAATTCACTGCCGTCGCAATGCAAGCCGACGATCCGGCCGCGATCATTTTCACTTCCGGCAGCACCGGGCCGGCCAAGGGTGTTCTCTATTGCCACGGCAATTTCATTCACCAAGCGAAAGAAATCCAAACATTTTACAAAATTCCGCCGGGCGAAATCGACGCCCCCTGTTTTCCCCTTTTCGGCCTGTTCAACGCGTCGATGGGCGTAACGACCGTTATTCCGGATATGGACCCGCGGCATCCGGCCCGCGTCGATCCGCGGCGGCTGATTGCCACGATCAACGATTGGCAAGCGACCCAAAGCTCCGGGTCGCCGGCAGTATGGAAGCGTGTCGGCCAATATTGCGAAGAGCAGGGAGTGAGGATTTCAACGCTGAAGCGTGTTTTTTCCGCCGGCGCGCCTGCCCGGATACCGATGCTGCGGCGAATGCAAGCCTGCATTCATCCCGAGGGCGAAATGCACACTCCCTACGGAGCGACCGAAGCGCTGCCGGTCGCATCGATCGAAGCGCGCGAAGTGCTCGGCGAAACCGGGCGGCGAACCGATGCCGGAAGCGGCGTTTGCGTTGGACGGAAATTTCCCGGCATCGAATGGCGCGTGATCCGCATCGTCGATCGGCCACTGTCGTCGATTCGCGATTTGGAGTTGCCGACGGGCGAAATCGGCGAATTGATCGTTCGCGGACCGGTGGTTACGCGAGAATATGTGACACGACTGGAGGCCAACGGCTGGGCCAAGATTCCCGAGGACGCCGGCTTTTGGCACCGCATGGGCGATCTCGGCTACTTGGATGCGCAAGATCGATTCTGGTTTTGCGGCCGGAAGACGCAACGAGTGCTCACCGCAACAGGCCCGATGTACACGATCCCCTGCGAAGCGATCTTTAATCGGCATGCCGACGTCAGCCGTTCGGCCCTGGTCGGCATCGGGGCGCCGGGGATGCAAACGGCGGCGATCGTCGTCGAACCGCTGCCGGGAAAAGGCTTGCATCGGGGGATGGCTCGCGGAAAACTCATCGGCGAACTGCGCACACTGGCCCTTTCCAGCCCACTGACCTCGGAAATCCGGCATTTTTTCGTTCGCCGCCGCATGCCGGTCGATATCCGACACAACGCGAAAATCGCCCGCGAAAAACTTGCGGAGTGGGCATCGCGGCGGATAGCCAAAAGTTGACCCAGACGCGCGAAACCGCAAGCGTGCCCCCACACCGATTAGCATAGAAGCTCGCTTGCGGCTTCGCGTGTGCGTCTCCCTGTCCGCTCACCCTCGCCCTCACCCTTCCCCTCGCCCTCACCCTCAACCTTCCCCGCATGCACGCCCTCGTCACCGGCGCCAACGGCTTTCTCGGCCGCTATATCGTCGAGCAATTGTTGGCCCGCGGCGATCGGGTGCGGGCATTGGTGCGAAGCGATTCGCCCGAACTGCGATCGGCGGGGGCAGAAATCGCGGTGGCCGACATTCGCGATCGCCAAGCCACCATTGCGGCGTGTGCCGGCATCGACGTCGTGTTTCATGTTGCCGGTCTGTCGGGCATCTGGGGACCGTGGGAAGCGTATTATGGCGTCAACGTCGCAGGCACCGAAAACGTGCTGGAAGGCTGCCGGCAGCACGGCATCGGCCGGTTGGTCTAC
Source organism: Pirellulales bacterium (assembly GCA_036267355.1). Taxonomy (NCBI): domain Bacteria; kingdom Pseudomonadati; phylum Planctomycetota; class Planctomycetia; order Pirellulales; species Pirellulales bacterium. The sequence goes on from DATAWG010000082.1 coordinate 23,987, forward strand.
ACGAGCAGCCCGAGCGTGACATTCGATGGCCGGGATCAATGCGGCATTGATGAATCGGCCCCGTATGCCAGCCGCTGGCTTTGCCATTATCCACATACCAAAGCGATCGCCGAGCAGCGCGTGCTGGCGGCAAACGCGGCGGCGATGCACGCGTGTGCCTTGCGGCCGCATCTGATCTGGGGGCCGGGCGATCGGCACCTAGTGCCTCGGCTTTTGGAACGAGCCCGCTATGGCGAATTGCGCCGCGTCGGAAGCGGCAAAAACCTGATCGACATGATTTACGTCGAAAACGCCGCTCGAGCTCATCTCCAGGCCGCCGACGCGCTCGCCAGCAACCCTGGGATCGCCGGCCGGGCGTATTTCATCAGCCAAGGGGAACCGGTGAATTGCTGGGCGTGGATCGATCGGCTCTTGGGCCTCGGCGGGCTGCCGCCGCTGCGCCGTTCGATTCCGACAGGCGTCGCATGGTATGCCGGCGCCCTCTTGGAGACCTATCACCGCTGGTTTTGTCCCGATGAAGAACCGCGAATGACCCGATTCCTAGCCGCCCAACTGGGCCGATCGCATTATTTCGATATTCGCCGCGCTCGCGACGATTTCGGCTATAGGGCAGTCGTTAGTACGGATGAGGGGATGGAGCGATTGGGGCGTTATCTGGCGAAGTAGGCTGCGGTTAATGGGCAGTGGCACCTCGGGGTGTCCAGCGGCGCGCTAGCGGGACCCAAAGTCGAGCCTCCTCGCGCTGCCTTGTCAGCCAACGTAAAACCCGGTAACTTCAAGGGTTCAAATCGTTTCGACAAGTGTGTTGACGGCGGCGCGAGCGAGGACGGAGCGGATGATTGCCGGAAAACCCGACAGCCAGCGAATCGTGATCACCGGGGTGGGCTTGGCTGCGCCTAACGGGAAAAATCTGGCAGAATTTCGCGAAAACTTGCTGGCCTGCCGTAGCGGCGTCCGGCGGTATGAAATTCGTTACGTCGGCGAAACGCTGGCCGGCGTGTCCGAGTTCGACGAACAGAAGTATCAAAAGCGCAAAGACATACGTCGCGGCACCCGGGCCGGCAGCATCGGCATCTATTGCAGCCAAGAGGCGATTGCCGACGCCGGCCTCGATTGGCCGAATGTCGACAAGGCCCAGGTGGGCGTTTATGTCGGTGTGACCGAGCACGGCAACGTCGAAACCGAAAACGAAGTCTACCAGCTTCAAGGCTTCAACTTCGACACCCGCTGCTGGTCGCACCACCACAACCCGCGAACCGTGGCCAATAACCCGGCCGGCGAGATTTCGCTGAATCTGGGCATTACCGGCCCGCATTACACGATTGGCGCCGCCTGCGCCGCGGGCAATGCCGGCCTGATCCAAGGGGCCCAAATGCTGTTGCTGGGCGAGTGCGATGTAGCGCTCGCCGGCGGTGTCTCGGAAAGCATTCATACGTTCGGAATTTTCGCCAGCTTCAAGAGCCAGGGAGCACTCGCTTCGCATGCCGATCCGACGAAGGCTTCGCGGCCGTTCGATGTGGAGCGCAACGGCATTGTCGTCGCCGAGGGGGGCTGCATGTATGTCCTCGAGCGCTATTGCGATGCTAAGGCGCGCGGCGCGACAATTTACGGCGAAGTGGCCGGCTATGCCATGAATAGCGATGCCACGGATTTCGTGCTTCCCAATCCCGACCGCCAGGCGCAGTGTATTCGCACGGCCTTGAATCGCGCCGGCATTTCGGCGGATCGAATCGATATCGTCAGCACGCATGCCACCGGCACCACCAGCGGCGACACGCAAGAATCCGCCGCCCTGCGGCAAGCGTTCGGCGGCTCTAGCCGCACGCGATTCAACAACACCAAGAGCTACATCGGCCACGCGATGGGCGCCGCCGGAGCTCTCGAGTTGGCCGGCAATTTGCCCGCCTTCCGCGACGGCGTTTGCCATCCCACGATCAATCTCGAGCAACTCGACCCGGAATGCCGGCTCGAAGGCCTCGTCGTCGGCGAGCCGCGCGAAATGGGCCGCGTCGATTATATTTTGAACAACTCATTCGGGATGCTAGGTATCAATTCGGTGGTTATTATCAAGAGACTCGGCGTTTGATAAATGACGAATACCGAATGACGAATGTCTGAAGAATGACTGAATTCGAATGACGAATGTTGAGTTTCAAGAGCGGCACCCACGGTACCGCATTCGTCGTTCGTCATTCCTTAGACATGCGTGCTTCGTCATTCGTCATTGATGCGGTGTCGGTCGGCTTCCATCGTCGCAAAAGGACCGTGGCATGACTTCGGGGGAAATTCGCGCGGCAATCATCGATATTCTTTCGGATATCCTTCCCGATGAAGATCTTTCGAACCTGAAAGACGATGTGCCGCTGCGCGAACAAATCGAACTGGATAGCATGGACTTTCTCGACATCGTCATGGAGCTTCGCAAGCGCTATCGAATTCAAATTCCCGAGGACGACTACATCCACATGGCCACGCTCGGCGGAACGGTCGACTACCTCCAACCGCGAATGAAAGACGTCGAAGCAAAGGGATAATGACGAATGTCGAATGTCTAAATAATTTCGAATGACGGATGACGAAATCGGCAAACTGGCGTTTCCTTCGTCATTCGTGCTTCGTCATTCTTTCGACATTCGTCATTAGCTATTAGACATTGGCACCCTATGTACGACGCGATCATCATCGGCGCGGGGCTTTCCGGTTTGGCGGCAGGAGTGCGCTTGGCCCATTTCGGTCGCCGGGTACTCATTCTCGAGCGCCACTATGCCATTGGCGGTCTGAATTCCTACTATCGGCTGGATGGCCGCAATTACGATGTCGGTCTCCACGCGGTGACGAATTTTCGCCCGAAGGGGGCTCGAAGCGGTCCGTTGCCGCGATTGCTGCGGCAGTTGCGGCTTAGTTGGGACGACTTTTCGCTGGCCGAGCAGATCGGCTCGAAGATTGTTTTCCCCGGCACCGCGCTCGAATTCTCGAACGATCCGGCGCTGCTCGAAAACCAAGTCGCCGAACGGTTCCCCAGCCAGATCGACGGTTTCCGTAAGTTGAGCGGCGAGCTGTTGGACTACGACGCCATCGACACGCCCGCGGCCCGCGAGTCGGCCCGCGAAGTGGTGGGGGGGCGGATCAGCGATCCGATGCTGCTCGAGATGCTGTTTTGCCCGATCCTGTTCTACGGCGGCTCGAATCCGCACGATATTGATTTCGGCCAATTCAGCATTTTGTTTCGCAGCATTTTCTTGGAGGGCCTCGCCCGGCCCCCGGCCGGCATCCGCGCGATCTTGAAAAAGCTGGTGCGGCGGTTCAAGGATTTGGGGGGCGAATTGCGGCTGCGTTCCGGAGTCCAACGGCTGGCCCCGGAAACGGACGAGGTCCGCGTTGTGCTCGACGATGCGGATGAACTGTCGGCGCGGCAAATCCTGTCGTCGGCCGGCTGGTGCGAAACCGTGCGGATGTGCGACGATCTCGCCGGCGATCTCTTACCCGGCGAACCGATCGCCGCCGTAGCAGGCCAATCGCCCGGCGAGCCAGGCGACGAAGCAAGGCCGCCCAGCGGACAGCTTTCCTTCGTCGAATCGGTCTCGACGCTCGACGTCAAGCCGGCCGACATCGGCCACCGGCACACGATCGTGTTTTTCAACGATAGCCCGAAGTTTCATTGGCAGCGGCCCGAGGAACCGCTCGATGTGCGCAGCGGCGTGGTTTGCTCGCCGAACAATTTCGCATATGCCGATCCGGCTTCGGCTCCGGAGGAAGGCTCAATTCGGCTCACGGCCCTGGCCAACTTCGACCATTGGAACGAGTTGCCCGAAGCCGAATACACCGCGGCGAAGCAGCATTGGTACGAACGTCTGGCCGCGTCGGCGGTGCGGTTTATCTCCGATTTCCGTTCGCACGTGGTGGCGGTCGACATCTTCACGCCCAAAACGATTCGCCGCTTCACGAGCCACGACAACGGTGCCGTCTACGGCGCTCCGCACAAGCGATTCGACGGCACGACCGCGCTGAAAAACGTCTTTCTCTGCGGGACAGACCAGGGCCTGGTCGGTATCATAGGAGCGATGACCAGCGGCATCCTAATGGCCAACCGTCTGCTCAGCGGCCAGGCTGCGAAAACATGACTCTTGCCGAACACTCCGATCGGCAAGGCCGTTGCTGAGGGGCATCCGGCGCACGTCGGAATTGAGCTGATCGATACGGTGTTTGGTATAATCGCGAGGATGCTGATCACAATTTCCCTTTCACATCACGTTCGACAACCGCGTCTAGCGCGTACTGCGTGAACGCGTGTCTAATGCCCGAGCCGCGCACGGCGGCCCACTCCACCAACCGTGGCAAGTCAACGGCACCATTGCTCGTTGCAACTTCAGTCACCAGACTGCCAGCCCACCGGTAATACCGGTATTTCCCTGATGCCACGCGATTTTCTCCAAAACGCTCGCGAGGAATACGATTGCATCGTCATCGGCAGCGGGCTGGCCGGATTGACGGCGGCCAACACGCTGGCCCGCGCCGGCCGGAGCGTACTGCTGTTGGAGCAGCACTACAAGCTCGGCGGCATGGCCACTTGGTTTCGCCGGCCTCGCGGGCATATTTTCGACATCTCGCTGCATGGCTTCCCGATCGGCATGGTGAAAAGTTGCCGCCGCTATTGGTCGAGCGAGATTGCCGATTCGATCGTGCAACTGAAGAACATCCGCTTCGACAATCCGATGTTCGCGCTCACGACCACGTTCGATCGAGCAGATTTCACGCGATTGCTGGTCGAGCGATTTGCCATCCCGCCGGCAACGGTGCAGGCGTTTTTCGACACCGTTCGCGGAATGAATTTCTACGACGACCAGGGCGATACCGTCGGCCAGCTTTTCGAGCGGTTTTTTCCGGGGCGTGAAGATGTGATCCGCCTATTGATGGAGCCGATCACGTATGCCAATGGCTCGACGCTCGAAGACCCGGCCATTTCCTACGGCATCGTGTTTTCCAATTTCATGTCGAAAGGGGTTTACACCTTCCAAGGCGGCACCGACCGGCTGATTCATTGGATGCACGAAGAGCTTGTGAAAAGCGGCGTCGATGTGCGGATTCGCACCGATGTCGAAAAGATCCATGTTCGCGGCGGACGCGTCGAAGGCGTCACGGTGGGCGGTCGAAACATCAAGACGCGCGCCATCGTGTCCAACGCCAACCTGAAGTCGACCATCTTCCAACTCGTCGGCGAGGAGCATTTCGATCGCCAATTTGTCGATCAGGCGCGGGCAGTGCGGCTCAATAATTCGAGTTGCCAAGTCTATATCGCCATGAAACCGGCCGTCGAGGTGTCTGAGAGCACCGGCGATTTGCTGTTCAGCTCCACCGCTCCGCTCTTCCGCACCGAACTGTTGCTCAGCCGAGACATCACCAGCCGCACGTTTTCGATTTACTATCCACGCACGCGCCCCGGCTCCGATCGAACATTAATCGTTTCGAGCACGAACGCCAATTTCGACGATTGGGCCCGGCTTTCGAAAGAAGAATACGAAGCGAGCAAGGCCGACCTGGTGGAAACAACCCTGGCGGCTCTGGAAAAATACATTCCCGACGTGCGGCAGAAAATCGACCATGCCGAAGCGGCCACGCCGGTCACTTTCCAGCATTACACGCGGCACATGCAGGGCGCCAGTTTCGGCACGAAATTCGAAGGCCTCGCCGTGAGCCGGGCGATTCCGCAGCAGATTGCCGGCCTGTTTCACGCCGGCAGCGTCGGCATTATCATGTCGGGCTGGCTGGGAGCGATGAACTACGGCGTGATCGTCGCCAACGACGTCGATTCGCTGCTGATGAAGTCGTCGATCGTTTCTGCGGCGGCTCTGGCGCGGTGAAGGTCGGGCCAACTCGCGGGTCTCCCTCGCTAACGCTTCGGGCTAGTGTCGTGTTCGCCGCCGCCGTTGAGAAAGTGTTTGATGCCCGCCGGCCGCGGGACACTAGCCCGAAGCGTTAGCGAGGACGCGCACCACAAACGTTAGTTCACGGCTCATAGCCAGCCCGACACCGCTGACGAAGTCGTCGATCGCTCCGGCGCGGTGAAGGTCGGGCCAACTCGCGGGTCTCCCTCGCTAACGCTTCGGGCTAGTGTCGCGTTCGCCGCCGCCGTTGAGAAAGTGTTTGATGCCCGCCGGAGGCGGGACACTAGCCCGAAGCGTTAGCGAGGACGCGCACCACAAACGTTAGTTCATCGCTCCCAGCCAGCCGGACATCGCTGATGAAGTCGTCGATCGTTTCTGCGGCGGCTCCGGCGCGGTGAAGGTCGGGCCAACTCGCGGGTCTCCCTCGCTAACGCTTCGGGCTAGTGTCGCGTTCGCCGCCGCCGTTGATAAAGTGTTTGATGACCACCGGACGCGGGACACTAGCCCGAAGCGTCAGCGAGGACGCGCACCACAAACGTTAGTTCATCGCTCCTAGCCAGCCAGACGCGGGACACTAGCCCGAAGCGTTAGCGAGGACGCGCACCACAAACGTTAGTTCACCGCTCCCAGCCAGCCAGACATCGCTGATGAAGTCGTCGATCGCTCCGGCGCGGTGAAGGTCGGGCCAACTCGCGGATCTTCCTCGCTAACGCTTCGGGCTAGTGTCGCGTTCGCCGCCGCCGTTGACAAAGTGTTTGATGACCACCGGACGCGGGACACTAGCCCGAAGCGTCAGCGAGGACGCGCACCACAAACGTTAGTTCACCGCTCCTAGCCAGCCCGACACCGCTGACGAAGTCGTCGATCGCTCCGGCCGCGGCTCCGGCGCGGTGAAGGTCGGGCCAACTCGCGGGTCTCCCTCGCTAACGCTTCGGGCTAGTGTCGCGTTCGCCGCCGCCGTTGATAAAGTGTTTGATGACCGCCGGAGGCGGGACACGACCCCGAAGTTTTGGCTAAAACGCGCACCACAAACACCACCCATTGCGAACGCCCATGACACTCGCCGAAATTCAGGCCGCGATCCCGCATCGCGAACCGTTCTTGCTGATCGACGAAATCGTCGAACGCTCCGATCTCCGGATTGTGTGCCGCAAGCGATTCAGCGGCGATGAGTTTTTTTTCGCGGGCCATTATCCAGGCTTTCCGCTGGTGCCAGGCGTGTTGCTTTGCGAGGCCGCGATGCAAGCCGGCGCGGTGCTGCTTTCGAGCCACATGGCCGGCGATGGCCGCTTTCCGGTCGCCACGCGGATAAACGACGTGCGGTTCAAGCGCATCGTGCGGCCGGGCGAAACGATCGACATCGAAGTTGAACTCACCGAGCGGCTGGCCGACGCATTTTTCTTGAAGGCGAAAATAACGTGCGAAGCTAAAGTTGCCGCCCGGTTCGATTTCGCCTGCACGGCGGCGAAGATGGAAAACCCCAAATGACAACGTCGTTTACGGCTGAGAGCCGCGCGCTGCGCAGCACGCGAAACACCAGAGATTCGGAAAAGTCGGTAAGCCGTTGAAGCGGGCGAGAATTCGTTTCGTTATAACTGCGGTTTCGCCGGCGTGAATGCCGGGGCTATGGAAAAGGCTGCACGCCATCGCAGTTCCGTCCGCAGGGCGGCGGGATACAACCGCGAAGAGGATTACCCTTGGACGACTTCCTGCAGCTCGCTGGAAAAACGGTGTTGGTTTGCGGGTTGGCCAATCGCAAGAGCGTGGCCTGGCATATCGGGCGAGTGCTCGCGGAGGTGGGGGCGCGGCCGCTGTTTGTCGTGCGGTCGGCCGAGCGGCTCCAGAGCGTGCGGCGGTTTGTCGGCGATTGGCCGGTGCACGTTTGCGACGTGGAATTCCCAGAGCAAATCGCCCGGCTGGCAGATGAACTTTCGACCGCCGGCGTGCGCTTGGCCGGCTTGGTGCATTCGATCGCTTTTGCCGACTATTCGGCAGGCGTGAAGCCATTTCACGAAACGCCCAAGAGCGCGTTCTTGCGATCGATGGATATTTCTTGTTATTCGCTGATCGCGCTTTCCGAGGCCTTGCGCGAGCGGATCGATCCCGACGGATCGGTGGTCACGATTTCGATTTCCACCACTCGCATGGCCAGCGAAAACTACGGCTACATGGCGCCGGTGAAAGCGGCCCTCGATTCGGCGCTCGTGTTCCTCGCCAAATCGTTCAGCCAGTTCTCGCGGATCCGCTTCAATGCCGTCGCTCCGGGACTGTTGAAAACATCGGCGTCGGCCGGCATTCCGGGTTATGTCGACGCGTATCTTTATGCCGAGCAAGCGACGCTTCGCCGCCGGGCCGTCGAGACGGAAGAAGTGGCCAATGTGGCGGCATTTCTCCTCAGCCCGCGCTCCAGCGGAATCAACGCCCAGCGAATCGTCGTCGACGCGGGCATGTCGGTCAACTATTTCGACCGTAGCCTGACCCGCAAGGCGCTCGCGGAAGATACCCCCCCACAGCCCGGGCCCAAAGAAGACTAGCCCGGATAATTCATAGTGCCACACTAGCCCGAAGCGTAAGCGAGGGAGCCGTTGCGAGCGTAAGCGAGGGCGTAAGCGAGGGAGCCGTTGCGAGCGTAAGCGAGGGAGCCGCTGCGAGCGTAAGCGAGGGAGCCGCTGCGAGCGTAAGCGAGGGAGCCGCTGCGAGCGTAAGCGAGGGAGCCACTGCGACCTACCCTCGCTAACGCTTCGGGCTACGATTTCGCGGCGTGTCTCAAACTCGTGGCACAATGAATAACCTCCGCCTAAAATCTACGGCGGCGCGAGGCGAATCGGATTCCGTCGACGGTCGACAAAAAAAGACAGCCTGGAGCGCGGCGGCTCCAAGGCTGTCGGGGGGTCGCAAAATAATTCGGCCGGCGCTTAGCAGGTGCCGCAGCAGACCGGGGTGTTCTTGAACGAGATGTAGCAGCAGCAGCCGGGTTGGCAGCAGCAAGCGGCGATGCAATCGCAGCAGGCTTGGATCATCTCGCAGCACTTCTTGTCGGCGCTGGTGCAAGTGATGCAAACGCCGTCCTTGGTGTTTTCGCAGTGGCAGAAGCCCAAGGTCAGATTGCACTGGCAGATTTGGATGCCATTGCAGCAAGCGCAGCACGAGCAGGTGCCGTCGCAGAGCATGTTGCAGAGGGTCTGCAACTGGGCGCAGGCCACTTCGTCTTCGCAGGCGCAATGGATCTTGAATCCGCCGTTGCACTTCTCGAATTCCAGCTTGCAGCGCGGCATCACGGAGAAACCAGCGGCTGCCGGCGCCGCACTCGGGCCGTAAGCCGACTGCCAAGGGGCCGCGGGAGCAATCCACGGGCCGCTGGCAATCGAACGTTCCGCAGCAATTGTGCTAGCCATTGTCCAACACTCCTTTCAAACGACGGGCATGCCAGACGCGTTGCCGGTATCGCTCAAACTCTTCGAGCGAGAAAAAAGGACCGTGCGCCGGAGAAAAACCCGTTCCATGGTTCTTGCGCGGCTGCCGAATTTCGGCCGGCCGCACGTCAGACTCCGATTCCGAACCGAATCCATGCGGCTTTTTACGGGAGACAAGCCGCCAATACCGGGTCAATATATGTCTGCGGCGAAAAACGATGCAAGAGGAAACGGGGCGGGGTCTGGTTCGTGGCTCGTGGTTCGTGACTAGCGACTCGGAACGATGCATGCATCGCGACCCTGTTTCCCCCGAGCCACGAGCCCCGAGCCACCGTCCCGTCAAGCTGCATCGAGTTTGACGTTTTTCGGGAGAACTCGCCGAAAATCACCGCTTTGCCATGCGTTTGCCGGCCTATTCGGGCCAAGTTCTTCTACTAGCTTCTCGATGAAAGTAAGTACCAACATCGGATTGGTGATGCTAGCAAATTCGCTACTCGGTTCTTCCTTTGGCGTCGTCAGGGCGGTGCGGCAATGCTCAAGAATCGGATCAGCAAATATTTTTCTGCCGCGGCCGAAACACAACCCCAGCCGGAGCCGCCGAGCGTGAACCCATCGGCCTTTGTGGGAATGCCAAATGGTGTAGTTGGCCCGGCCATGCCAGGCGGAATGCCGTCGGCCCCGAAGAATATCTACGAGATCGCCTTGGCCGCGGCGCAACGGAAAATTGCCGAAGAACGGGCGAAAGAACACGACGACCTCGCCGGCTGGTTCAACGAGAATTTCTAAACCGGCGAGCCAACGTAGCAGGCATACTCCGTATGCCGTCTGCCCCGCCAACACACGACGCCCGGCCCGTGCTCGCCGGCTGGTTCAACGAGAATTTCTAAACCGGCGAGCCAACGTAGCAGGCATACTTCGTATGCCGTCTGCCCAACGTAGCAGGCATACTCCGTATGCCGTCTGCCCTTGCAAGGTGGCGACGGCTCCCGCAGGTGCCGGCGATATTGCTTGCGGCTTACCTCCCTCTATTTCTTCCCGCCGCTCAGCGCCGCCTTTGCCGTCGCAACAATATTCTCCGTCGTCAAACCAAAAAACTTCATCAGTGCCGGCCCTGGCGCGGAAGCGCCGAATGTCTTCATGCCGACGAATCGGCCCGATGGTCCCAGATAGCGGTCCCAACCGAATTGGGCCGCCGCCTCGACGCCGACTCGCGCCGTAATCGCCGGTGGCAGCACGCTGTTGCGATAGGCCTCGTCCTGCGCTTCGAACAATTCCCAGCACGGCATGCTGACGACACGCGCGGCAATGCCCTCCTTGGTGAGTTGTTCGTAAGCTTCGACGCATGGCCCGACTTCGCTGCCGGTCGCCATGAGGATCACGGCCGGCTTTCCGTGCGGCGGATCGGCCAGCACGTAGGCTCCCTTCGCCACTCCGCTGGCGGCGCCGAATTTGGACCGATCGACGGTCGGAAGATTTTGCCGCGTCAGCACGAGAGCCGCCGGCCGATCCTTAAGCGGCATCACCACGCGCCATGTCTCGACCACCTCGTTGGCGTCTGCCGGGCGAAACACAAGGATGTTCGGAATCGCCCGCATCGCCGCCAAATGCTCGATCGGTTGATGGGTCGGCCCATCTTCGCCGAGGCCGATCGAATCGTGGGTGAAGATAAAGATCACCGGCAGCTTGCCAATCGCAGCCAAGCGGAGCGACGGCTTGCAATAGTCGAAGAACACGAAAAACGTGGCCACGAATGGCCGCACTTTGGCGAATGCCATGCCATTGGCCGCGGCAACCATCGCGTGTTCGCGGATGCCGAAGTGGAAATTCCGGCCGCTGTAGTTGCCGGTTTCGAAGTCGGTGTATCCTTCGCCGGTGAGCAGCGTCATCGTCGAGGGCGCGAGATCGGCCGCCCCGCCGATCAACCAAGGCACATGCTTCGCCACGGCCCCTTCGGCCTTGCCCGACGAAATGCGGCTCGCCACGCCCTTGGCATCGGCCGGCTGCGGCTTCAGGTCGGCATCCCATCCGGCCGGCAGATCGCGGACGTTCATCAATTCCCATTCCTTGGCCAAGTCGGGATATTGCGTCGCATACCTTTTCCAACTGGCTTCCCATTCGGCGTGCAATTTCTTGCCGCGCACGGCCACGCCCGCTTGAAAATGCTCGCGGGCTTCCTCGGGCACGAGAAAATGGGCGTCTTCCGGCCAACCGTAGACCTTCTTTGTCAGCCGCACTTCCTCTTCGCCGAGCGCTTCGCCGTGTGCTTTGGCGGTGTCTTGCTTGTTGGGCGAACCGTAGCCGATATGGCTGCGGACGATGATCATCGTCGGCCGATCGTCGGTTTTCTCGAACGACTGGAACGCGGCGGCAAGCGCGTCGAGATCGTTCGCGTCGGCCACATGCAGCACATGCCAGCCCAGCCCCTCGAACCGATGCCCAACGTCCTCGTCGAACGCGAGCTGCGTGTTGCCCTCGATCGTGATGTGATTGTCGTCGTAAATCCAACAGAGATTGGAAAGCTTCAAGTGACCGGCCAGCGAGGCGGCTTCGTTGGAAACGCCTTCCATCATGTCGCCGTCGCTGCACATGGTGTAGACGTTGTAGTCGAATAGCTTGAAGCCTGGCCGATCGAAGTGGGCCGCCAGCCACCGCTGGGCGATCGCCATGCCGACGCTGTTGCCGCAGCCTTGGCCGAGCGGGCCGGTCGTGGTCTCGACGCCCGTGGTCTCGAACGATTCCGGATGGCCCGGGCAGCGGCTGTGCAATTGCCGAAAACGCTTGATTTGATCGAGCGAGCAAGCCAGTTCGCCGGTCGGCTTGGCGTCGTGCGTATATTGCTTCACTCCGGCCAGATGCAGCACCGAATAGAGCAGCATCGACGCATGACCGCAGGAAAGAACGAAGCGGTCGCGGGCCGGCCAGAGCGGCGCATCGGGATCGAACCGCATCAGATTCCGCCACAGCGTATACGCCACCGGGGCCAACGCCATCGGCGTGCCCGGATGTCCGCTCTTGGCGGCCTGCACGGCATCCATCGACAGCGTGCGAATCGTGTTGATCGTCAACTGTTCGATCGAGACTTCGGAGGAGACAGACATGGTCGGCTCGCTCAAGATTTGTGAGGAAAATCGTTTAGCCGAAAGTCTAAGGGGGTCGGCCTGCCGCGTCAATCAGCGGCGTGGCTCGTTACAAACGCTTTACGCTTGCATGAGCAATTTGTCGGTAGAATTCGAGCGGCCCACTTGATCGCTACCAACCATCCCAACGGCAGAGGAGTGAATCATGCGACGAATCTTGACCCCGACGATGTTACTGATAGCTTTCGCGATTGTCGGATTGGTGCGTCAGCCCGTCAGTCGTGGCGGGGCGATCGACAATCTGTGCGATCTGGCTGGCCTGGCAATCTCCGAAAACGCCGCAACGGCCAAAACGGCAATCGTTCAGCTACGGTCGCACGGCCCCGAAGGACTACGGGCTTTGCTTTCGGTACATGCTGAACTGGTTGCTCGCCATCAGGGGCGGCCGGCTGCATTGGTGGCAACCGGGTCCGGCGAAGTCGCCGATCCCAATTGGCAACGACTTCAAACCGCCCTCGATCAAGTCAGTGGGCAGCGGGATTGCCATGCATCGCGATTATTCTGGTACACCGATTTCGAAGAGGCGAAAGCTGCCGCCCAGCGCGAACACAAACCGATTCTTTCGCTGCGCTTGCTCGGCAAGCTCACCGACGAATATAGCTGCGCGAACAGCCGTTTCTTCCGCACCACGCTGTATGCCAACGATGCGGTCGGCAAGGAATTGCGCGACCGATTCATCCTGCACTGGAAATCGGTTCGGCCGGTGCCGAAAGTGACCATCGATTTCGGCGATGGCCGAAAGCTCGAACGGACCCTGACCGGCAACAGCATCCACTATGTGCTCGATAGCGACGGCCGGGTGATCGACGCACTGCCGGGCCTCTACGGTCCGGCGGCCTTCTTGCGCGAGCTTGATCGGGCCGAAAAGATCGCCCGGCGATCGGCCAATTTAGCCCCTGCCGAACGCGATCAATTGCTCGCCGCCTTCCACGCCGGTCGGGCCGCTGCGATTCAAACCGAATGGCAAGCGGATCTTGCCAAGCTCGGCATGCAAGTGGCTGCCGCCAACACCGATCAGCCAGCAAATCAAACGAGCAGTACGCAAGCCTCTTATGCTGCTCCATCGGCAGCGAAAACCGGTACGGTTGCACCGAGCAAATGCATCACCAAAGGACCGATCGTCGTCGCGGTAACCCCGCAAACTCTGGAAGCGGCAACGACCGAACAGGTTTGGAACCGTATCGCGGCACTCCATATCCACGACAGCGCGCTCGATGCAGGCAGCATTGCGTTGCTCGCCAGCCAACATCCGACCGCCGCGGCCGCGGCGCCGGTGGCAATTTCCAAATTCATCGTGGAAAACCCATTGCTGCGAATGGTGAACGCGTTTCAGCGTTCGATTGCACTCGACACCGTGCGCAACGAATACTTGCTGCATCGCCAAATTCATAAATGGCTGGCCGCCGCTCCGGCAGCGAATCTCGATAGATTCAACGAGCGCGTTTATGCCGAGCTGTTTCTTACCCCGAGTTCCGATCCCTGGCTGGGCCTGATGCCCGCCGACACCTATACGGCCCTGGAAAACAACGGCGTCTCGAAATCGAAATAAGGGAAACACCTCGTCCCGCGCAACCGCTGAAGCTATGCTGCAATTGCTTGCCAAGCGTCCTGTCCCCGTCCCCCTCACCCTCATCCTCACCCTCGCCCTTGCCGTTGCTGCACGTCCTCACGATCGAAGACGATCCGGCGATTCGCCGCGGAATCGTCGATTCGCTGCGGTTTGCCGGCTATGCGCCGCTTGAGGCGGGCCGCGGCGACGAAGGGTTGCGCATGGCCACCGAGCGCAATTACGATCTGCTGCTGTTGGATCTCGTTCTTCCCGGCTGCGATGGTCTGGAAATTTTGAAGGCAGTGCGGACGCAACGGCCCACCCAGCCCGTGATTCTGCTGACCGCTCGCGGCGACGAGTGCGACCGAGTTGCAGGTCTGCGGCTGGGGGCCGACGATTATGTTGTCAAGCCGTTCAGCGTCAAAGAACTCTTGGCGCGGGTCGAAGCCGTGCTGCGCCGATCGCCGGAGCGGCCGCAGCAGGTGAACCTGATCGAATTGCCGCAAGGCGTGGCCGATCTGGCGCGGTCGGAGGTCCGCTTTCAGGATGGCATGCGATTCGAACTCTCCGAGAAAGAAGTCGAGTTGCTCCGCTATCTGGCCGCCAACCGCGGTCGGGCCATTTCGCGCGACGAGCTTTTGCTTCGAGTTTGGCAGATCAGTCCGCACGGCTTGCCGACACGGACGATCGACATGCACGTAACGCGATTGCGCGAAAAACTGCGCGACGACCCGGCGCAGCCGGCGATCGTGCTGACCGTGCGCGGCAAAGGATATATGATCGGCACTCCGTAGGTCGGGCTTTCCAGCCCGACAGGAATCACGTCCTAGGTTAGACTACCGGCCTGACAGGAATCATGTTTCGACCCTGGCAAATCTGGTTGGCCTTCGGCACCTGCCTGGCGATCGTGGTCGCGGCGGTGGGTTGGATGAGCGTGCGGGCGCTCGAGGCCGACGACGCCCAGTCCGCCGCGCGGCGGCAAGCCGGGATCGAGGCGAACGCTCAATTGGCCCTCTGGCGAATGGATTCGGCGATGGCGCCGCTCGTGGCTCAAGAAAGCGCCAGGCCTTATTTCACCTACGAATCGTTCTATTCGATCGCCCGGCCGGTTTCAGCGTCGAAGGGCAAGTCGTCGGCCGACGTGCGTGTTCCATCGCCGCTCTTGGTCGAATGCCCGCCGGACGTGCTGCTGCATTTCGAGATCGGGCCGCACGACCATTTTTCCTCGCCGCGCGTTCCGCCCCCCGCGATGCGATCGCGCGCGATTCCGAAATATTTGAGCGCCACGGCCGCCGGGCAGGCGGCAAAGTTTTTGGATCGAGTGCGATCCTTAATCCGGCCGGCCGAACTCTGGGCGTCGTTGCCATCGCTCGATGCCTCGGCAACGGGGCTGAATGTCGCGACCGCAAACTCCGCACCGACCCCGTCCGGCCAGCCGAACCAACTCGCGACCGAACAACAGCCGTCACCGCAACAATCTCCGGCGCAGCAAGCGCTGCCTCAAGAAACGTCGCAGCAGCAGGCGCCGCCGCAACAAGCGGTGCTACAGCAAACTTCGCCGCAGCAATCCGCCGCGGCGCCGCAGGCCCAGCAAGCCAACGGCCCACCGAACCAGAGCGTCGCCCAAAACGGAGCCAACGAATTCCAGGCCCGCTCGCAATATCTCTCGCAGAATTTTCAAACATTCGCCAATTCCTATAACGGTGTCGCGATCGTCAACGGCGGCGGCGCGCTGAATTCCGGTTTCTCCAGCGGCGGCCAGCAGGAATCCGGCGCCGCGTCCGATCTGCCGGCGTCCGGCGATGTTCGGGCCAGCGTCATGAAGCCGCTCTGGATCGCCGATCAATTGATTCTCGTCCGCCGGGTGCGGATGAATGGGCAGGAATTTATCCAGGGCTGCCTGCTCGATTGGCCGACGATCCAACATCAACTGTTGAGCACCGTCCAAGACCTGTTGCCCAAGGCGCGGCTGTCGCCCGTGTCGGCCAATAGTTCCGACGAGCCGGCACATGAGTTGGCCTCGCTGCCGGTGCGGCTCGAGGCGGGCCCGCTTGCCGGCGCGGCGGCGGAGGGAATTTCGCCGGTGCGGATGTCGCTTGTCGGCGCGTGGGGCGCTCTGCTGCTGGCGGCCCTGGCGGTCGCGGCATTGCTGCAAGGCGTGTTGTCGCTCAGCGAGCGACGGGGAGCGTTTGTCTCCGCGGTGACTCACGAACTGCGCACTCCGCTGACCACGTTTCGCATGTATGCCGAAATGCTCGCCGACAACATGGTGCCCGACGAAACCAGCCGGCGCACCTATTTGGAAACGCTGCGCGTCGAAGCCGACCGGCTAACGCATCTGGTGGAAAATGTTTTGCTCTATGCCCGGCTGGAGCGCGGGCGGCGCGGCGGGCGAACGGCCCCGATCGCCGTGTCGCAGCTTTTCGAACACGCAGGAGCTCGATTGACGGATCGGGCGCGGCAAGCGAATTTGGAAATCGCCATCGACGCGGGCCCGCCGGTTCGCGAAATACGTGTTCTCGCCGATCCCGCGGCCGTCGAGCAGATTCTGTTCAACCTGGTCGACAACGCGTGCAAATATGCCGCATCGGCGACGGATCGCACGCTGCACATCGACGCCCGCCAAGCGGCCGGCCGGATCGAATTGCGGGTGCGCGATCATGGCCCAGGCATCGCCGCCGAGCAGCGTCGGGTGCTGTTTCAGCCGTTCCGCAAATCGGCCCAAGAAGCGGCCCATTCGGCCCCCGGCGTCGGCCTCGGCCTGGCCCTCTGCCGCCGATTGGCCCGCGACATGGGCGGCGAACTTTCCTACACGCCCAGCGATACAGTAGGGGCCTGCTTCACACTCCGGCTGCGAAACGCTACGAAGATAAATAGAACTACGAAAGAAACGAAATAGGAAAAAAATCGGCAAGATGATCGGCCTGTGTCTTTCGTCGCTTTCGTGTGTTTCGTGGTTTCACCCTCCGGGCGCACAGCAGACGCAGAAAACCGTCAGCGATCTTGGGCCGTGGGCGCCGATGACCAGGGACTGTTCGATGTCGGCGGTTTTCGAGGGGCCGGAGATGAAAGCGCCGTAGCTGGGCTGCGGGAAGCTCAGGCGCTCGTAGGCTTGGTGCATGTTGTCGAGGATCTGCTCGGCCGGGATCACGAGAGCCAAATGCTGGACGATGAAATAGATCGCCCGATGACGGAGATCTGCGTCGGTGACCCAGATCGCGCCATTTTCGGCCACGCCGAATTGGCCCGGCAAGATCGCGAAATCGATCGATGCCAAAGCGTGCGGGTCGTCGACCGAATTTGGATCGAAATTCGCTCGTCCCGCGCCGGCAACCAGCGACACGATTTGCTTCGCCGACGTGTAGGCGGAGATCTCATCGAGCGCGCGGTTGAGTTGGTCGAGACTTTCGACCGCGACGCAGCGGCCGCCGACCGATTCGATCGTGGCGGCGAATTGCTGGTAGCGATCGGCGAACGAGAGCCAGGCGTTATCGAGCGCGGGCAGTTCGGCCGGCGCGGGCCGTTTCGCACGCACCTGGCCGAGGATTTTTTCTCTGCTGGTCATGGTCGTCCTTCGCTAACGCTTCGGGCCAGTATGAAAACCACTAACTTCTCGATAGTACTAGCCCGAAGCGTAAGCGAGGAGGGCACGCCCGCGGCGCGGCCTTGTCTTGCGGCTCACTTGCCATTTTGCCGCTGGCGATAAAGTTCGCGGAAGCTGCGCGGCGGCATCGGGGGCAGCTCGCGCTGCCGGCCCCAGCCGTTGAAGCGATTGTAGATCATAAACCTCGGCAGCCAAGGCACGATCGTGCGCGCCGTTTTTCCGGCGATCTTGTAAAGCCACGGATGCCGCAGCACGAAGCTTGCCGCTTTCATCGACAGCCGTTTTCGTAGCGGCAGATTACCGTGAAGGGCAATTTCGCGCCGCCACGTGAGCAACTGATGATGGATATCGATTTTCACCGGGCAAACATCCGTGCACGACCCGCACAAACTGCACGCGTGCGGCAGCGAAGCGAATTTTTTCATGTCGCGGGCCGGCGCCAGAATCGACCCGATCGGTCCCGGCACCGTCGTTTCGTAACTGTGCCCGCCGCTGCGGCGATACACCGGGCAGGTGTTCATGCACGCCCCGCAGCGAATGCAATTGAGCGAGCGGCGAAATTCATCGCTCCCCAAGATCTCGCTCCGACCGTTGTCCACCAGCACGATATGCAATTCGCCGCCGGGCAGCGGGCCGTGGAAATGCGACGAATACGTCGTGATCGGCTGACCGGTGGCGCTGCGGGCCAAGAGCCGCAGGAAGACACCGAGGTCTTTGGCTCGCGGAATCAGTTTTTCGATTCCCATGCAGGCAATGTGCAGCTTCGGCAGCGACACGCCCAGATCGGCGTTGCCTTCATTGGTGCAGACGACGAACCCGCCGGTCTCGGCCACGGCGAAATTGACGCCCGTCAGGCCAGCGTCGGCCGTGAGGAATTTGTCTCGCAGGTGTTGCCGGGCGGCTTCGGCCAGGTAGTTTGGATCGCTCGCCCCGGCCTCGGTGCCCAGGTGTTCGTGAAACAGGGTGCCGATGTCTTCTTTCTTGTAATGGATGGCCGGCATGACAATGTGACTGGGCGGTTCGCCCGAGAGCTGCACGATCCGCTCTCCCAGATCACTATCGACCACTTCGATGCCGTGCCGCTCGAGAAACGGATTGAGATGGCATTCCTCGGTGAGCATCGATTTGCTTTTGACGAGCCGGCGCACACCATGCCGCTCGAGAATTTCGAGCACGATCTGGTTGTGCTCCGCGGCGTTGGCGGCCCAGTGAACATGGGCACCCAGCCGCGTGGCATTGGCTTCGAATTGCTCGAGATAGTCGGCCAGATTGGCCATCGTGGCGGCTTTGATCTGCGAGGCCGCTTCGCGCAATTGCTCCCACTCGGGAACCTGATGTGCCGCCTTATCGCGCTTGGCGCGCACGAACCAAAGCGTTTGGTCGTGCCAATGGGCACGCGGCCCGTCGGCGACGAATTCAGCGGCCAGCGTGGCGTGGGTCATTGATGTCTCGGTAGCACAAGGGGGTCAGGCACATTTTTCGACCTACGCCAATCGTGGTTCAAACCCGTACCTTGCCGAAAAATGAGCCAGACCCCGGTCTGGCCGGCAGAAGGGGGTCGGGCACATTTTTCGACCTACGCCAATCGTGGTTCAAACCCGCACCTCGCCGAAAAATGAGCCAGACCCTCATTGGCGGCCGGCGAGAATTTCAGCGATGTGCATCACGCGGATCGGCGTGCGGTCGCGGCGGATCAGCCCTTCCAAGTGCATCAGGCACGACATATCGTTGGCCGTCAGCACTTCCGTGCCGGCCCGCAGATGATCGGCGATGCGGTCTTTCCCCATCATACACGAAACGGCTTCTTCGCTGACGGCAAACGTGCCGCCGAAGCCGCAACATTCGTCCGGCCGATCGAGTTGCGAAAACTCGATCCCTTCGACCAGCTTGAGCAATTGCAGGGCTTTGCCGAAGCTCGGGCCGATCAACTCCGTGTCGCTGGCCAGTCGCAATTCGCGCAGTCCGTGGCAACTCTGATGCAATCCGACGCGATGCGAAAACCGCACATCGAGCCGATCCACCTTGAGCACGTCGGTGAGAAATTCGCAAAGCTCGAACGTCTTGCCTTTCAGTTCCTCGAAACCGGGCTCGCCATGCAAAAGCTCGTCGTAATGCTTTCGCACCATCGCTACGCAGCTTCCCGACGGAGCGACCACGTAGTCATAGCCGCGAAAGATTTCGAGAAACCGCCGGGCCAGCGGCAGCGCATCGCCCGTGCAGCCGACATTGGCCATCGGCTGTCCGCAGCACGTCTGCTCGACGGGAAACTCGACCTGTGCTCCAAACCGTTCGAGCAGTTCGACGGTCGCCATCCCGACCTGCGGATAGAGCTGATCGATATAGCAGGGGATGAAAAGACCGACGGGCATGAAGAGCGGCGAGGGGCGAGGGGCGAGGGGCGAGGGGCGAGGATAAGCGGAGGGGCCGTTGATTTGAAGCGACGTGGCCAACTCGCCAACTCGATTCTTGCCGATGACGAGTTTGTGCGTCAAGCGCCTTGGCCGGGCTTGCGAGCAGCACCACATAGCCGGTGCGCCGCCCCTTCCGTGTTTGGACGGCAAGGCCCCGTTTGCAGGCTCCCAGGGCTCGGCCGAAAAATAACTTCCCCCCCCGCTCCCCTTGTGGAAAGGGGGGTGAGGGGTTCGAAAAGCGGAAGTTCTTTTTCGGCCGAGCCCAGGAGCGCTCGACGCCGCACAGCAAAAGGTCGGGCGTGTTTACTTGGGCCCCGATTCTAGGGTGTTGTTCGGATCGGTTTGGGGAAGCTCGCTCTTGGGCAACGGCGGGGCCTTTTCGCTGCCGATCATGGTTTGGAGTGTCAGCGTTTGGCCGTTGCGGCGAACGCCGATCGACACTTGGCCCCCCGCCCGACCCATCGCTTGAATTTGCCCCACAAACAAATCGTAGGTCGACACCGGATAATCGTTGACCGTGACGATCTCGTCGCCAATGCGCAGGCCGGCTCGCGCAGCAGGGCTGTTGGGTTCGACGCCGCTAACGCGAAGCTGCCCATTGCTGTCGTCGAGCACAACGCCGAGTCGTGGCCGATCCGTGATCGCCTTCTTGCCGCCGACGTTGACGTTGATCGTGTCGAGCGTGCCGCGCCGGCGGACCAGCAAGCTGATGTTGCCATCGGTTTGGGCAGCGGTGCGGAGCCCTGCGACGAGCCCTTCGAAGTTCGTGATTCGCTTGCCGTTGATCGAGGTGATTTCGTCGCCAATGAGCAGCCCGGCCGGAAATGCAGGGCTTGTCGGCTCGATCCCGACAACCTTCAGCCCGTCGCTATTGCCGATCGGCACGACCGTAATCCCGAGGTGCCCAAAATTGTGGGGCGGAATTCCGACGGCATTCAGGCTGGCCTGGGGTGCGGTTTGGACCGAAGCCGTCGGAGGAGCGGCGGGAAGCGATTCCGAGCCGCCGGCATCCACCGGACCGAGAGGGCCAATCGGTCCCGTGAGCGGAGCCGGGGCGGTCGTCGGCGGCTTGGCGGCCGGGTCTGGGCCGGATGGAGCCGCAGTTCCGGCGTTCGGAGCCGGAATCGGCGGAAGCGAAACGGCACGGTTCGGATCGTTCAACAAGGTGGTCGTGCCGCCACCTTGATTGACAGGTTGGCCGAGGCCGGGACCAGCCGATTGCGGGGTGGCAATAGCCGGTGCAACGGTCGCACCGCCAAGCGCGGGCCCCTGGGCTGGCGTCGAACCGAGAGCTGGTTGGCCGGTTTGGGGCGCGACCCCGCTGGAATTGCCGGCGGCAGCGGTGCCAGCCCCGCCTTCCAACGCGCCGGTTTGCGCCACTGCATGGGATGCGGAAAGCAACGTCGCCGCGGCGATTAGTCCGCCGCTGGCGGCAATTAGAACCATGGTTCGTCGCGTGAACGACATGGCCGGCAAGGAATGAACCACCTGCAGGCCATGACCCATTTGAATGCGATTCATAACAACGCTCCTTGATGCAAATGCCAATCGGCTGCGTGGCCGAAACTTGTGGGCCGGTTTTGCGGACAATCAATTTTAGGCCGCTAAACGGCTGGCAACAAACGAAAACTGGCCCCGCAAAGGGCTGGCGGCGAACGCGTTTTCGGTGCGAGTGCCTTGCCGAAACGTTTCCGCTCGGTATGGAAAACGCGAAATTTTGCGATTCATGGGTGGCGGGAATTTTTCATTTGCGCGGGTCGAAATTTCTTTCGCCCACGCCGCTCGTCTGTTACACTAGGTGGACGGCATGTTCGCGATTCCGGCTCCGCCAGCATCTTTCGCTGGTGTTGAAGCGTCGGGGGCTTGCGAGTCGCCCTCCCGCACGATCTGCACCAGATCGTGCGAGGGTATGCCGCCCCGCCCACCTAAATCCCTCCACCAATAGGCACATCGCCATGCAAGTTCGCCAGCAAATGCCGCGCTCCCGTCGTATGTTGTTCCTGTCGCTCGCTACCTTGGCCGCCAGCATCGCGCTGGTCTTTTCGGCGAATCGGTGGCTCTGGTCGGCCGACAACTCGACCGACGCCAAGCCGGCAAGCCTTCAGATTCACCCGGGCGACCACATCTGCCTCATCGGCAACACGCTGGCCGACCGCATGCAGCACGACGGCTGGCTGGAAGCGTACCTCTACAGCCGCTTTCCGAAAGACAATCTTGTGGTGCGCGACCTGGGCTTCTCGGGCGATGAACTGACATTCCGCCAACGCTCGGCCGGCTTCGGCACCCCCGACGACCACCTGACCCGCACCAAGGCCGACGTGGTGTTCGCGTTTTTCGGCTACAACGAGTCGTTCGCCGGCGTCGCGGGGCTCGACAAATTCAAGCACGATCTGACCGACTTCATTCATCACACGCAAAGCGAGAAATACAACGGCAAGAGCGCCCCCCAATTGGTGCTCTTCTCCCCGATTGCAAATGAAAATCTGCACGATCGAAATCTGCCGGACGGCAGCGAGAATAACTGGCGATTGGAACAATACACGACCGCCATGGCCGAGGTGGCCAAGGCCAACCATGTGCCGATGGTCGATCTCTACGAACCGACATTGAAGGCTTATGCCCAAGCCCCCAAGCCGCTCACGATCAATGGCATCCATCTCACTCCGCACGGCGATGAAGTCGTCGCCCAGGTGATCGATCAATCGCTCTTGGCGGGCGCCGGCGGGGCGGCAGCCGGCCAGCAGCCGAATCGCGATCCGCAAGCGATGGAAAAGCTGCGCCAAGCGATCGCCGATAAAGATCTGGTCTGGTTCAATCGCTATCGCACGCTCGACGGCTATTCGATCTTCGGCGGGCGGGCCGATCTGGCCTTCGTCAACCGGCAGACCAATCGCGACGTCGCCGACCGCGAAATGGAAGTGCTCGACATCATGACGGCCAATCGCGACAAGCGGATTTGGGCCGTCGCGCAAGGGGGCGATCTCAAGGTCGACGACAGCAATACCCCGCCATTTCTCAAGGTCATCACCAACAAGCCCGGCAAGGGCCCCCACGGCGAACACATCTATCTGACGCCCGAGCAAGAGCTCAAGACGATGACCGTGGCCAAGGGGCTGAAGGTCACCGAATGGGCGTCGGAGCAGGAATTTCCGCTCTTGGAAAAGGCCGTGCAAATGTCGTTCGACCCCAAGGGCCGGCTGTGGGTGACCGTCTGGCCGAGCTATCCGCACTGGAAGCCGAAAGACCCGTTGAACGACAAGATTCTGATCTTGGAAGATACGAAAGGCACGGGCCACGCCGATAAGTGTACCGTCTTCGCCGACCATTTGAATTGCCCGACCGGCTTCGAATTCTACAACGGCGGCGTGATCGTGGCCGATGCACCGTCGTTGCTCTTTCTCAAAGACAGCACCGGCGGCGACCACGCCGACATCCGGATCCGCGTTCTCGACGGAATCGATTCGGCCGACACGCACCACACCGCCAATAGCTTCACGCTCGATCCGGGCGGCGCGATGTATTTCCAGGAAGGCACGTTCATGCACACGCAGGTGGAAACACCCTACGGCCCGTCGTTTCGCAATGCGAATGCCGGCGTGTATCGCTACGAACCCCGCACGCAAAAATTCGAGGCGTATGTCACCTACGGCTTCGCCAACCCGCACGGCCACGCATGGAACCGCTGGGGTGAAGACGTGGTGATGGACGCCACCGGCGCCGAACCGTACCACGGAGCCCTGTTTTCCGGCCATCTCGATTTCCCGGAAAAACATAGCCGTCCGCCGAAACTGTATGAGCAGCGCACCCGGCCCTGCCCCGGCATTGCCTATCTGTCGAGCCGGCAGTTCCCCGCATCGATGCAGGGCGACTTGCTGGTGTGCAACGTGATCGGCTTCCAAGGCATCTTGCGATACAAGGTCGACGAAGACGGCTCCAGCTTCCACGGCACCGAGCTTTCGCCGATTCTATCCTCGACCGACGAAAATTTCCGCCCGGTCGATCTCAAGATCGGTCCCGACGGGGCACTGTATTTCATTGACTGGCAGAACCCGCTGATCGGCCACATGCAGCACAACCTGCGCGACCCCAGCCGCGACCACACCCACGGTCGCATCTACCGGGTCGTCGCCGAAGACCGCCCGCTGCTCAAGCCGGCCAAGATCGCCGGCGAGCCGATCGACAAATTGCTCGATCTATTGAAGCAGCCCGACGACCAGGTGCGCTATCGCGCCCGAATCGAGCTCGGCGGCCGCAATAGCGACGAAGTCGTCGCGGCCTTGCAGAAATGGGTGCCATCGCTCGATCCGAAAGATCCGCAATACGAGCACAACATGCTCGAAGCCCTGTGGGCCTATCAATATCAGAACGTCGTGAATCTCGACCTGCTCCATCGCGAATTGGCTTCGCCCGATTATCGGGCTCGCCGGGCGGCAGTGCGCGTGCTCGTCGCGTGGCGGGATCGGGTGCCGGATGCGCTCGCCCTGCTGAAAAAGCTGGCCGCCGATCCGTCGCCCCAAGTGCGGCTGCACGCCGTTCGGGCCGCGAGCTTCTTCACGCAGCCGGAGGCGGTCGAAGTGCCGCTGGTTTCGACCGAGTATCCTTCCGACAAATACCTCGACTACGTCCGCGGCGAGACGATGAAGGCGCTCGAGCCGTATGTGAAGAAGGCGATCGCCGAAGGCCTCGACCTGCCGCTGACCAGCCCGGCCGCGGCCCGCTATTTCTTCAAGAACGTCAGCACCGACGATCTGTTGAAGATGAAGCGCAGCCAGGCGGTCGATTTGGAATTGCTCTTCCGCCGCGGCATCCGCGATGAATTGCGGCACGAAGCGCTCTCCTCGCTGAGTAAAGTGGAAGGCAAGAGCGAACTCGACGTGTTGCTCGCCGCCATTCGCGGCCAAGACGAGTTGCAAGGAAGCCAAGACGATACGGTCGTGTTCGACCTGGTGCGCTTGCTCACGAACCGCGATCCCAGCGAACTGGCGGGAGTCCGCGATCAATTGGAAAAAATGGCCACAAGCGCCAAATTGCCCGTCACCCGGCAGCTGGGCTTCGTCGCACTGGTCGCTGCCGATGGCAGCGCCGAGCGGGCCTGGGCAATCGCCTCGAAATCGCTCCAAGGATTGCGCGACTTGGCGACCGCTATGCCGCTGATCCACGATCCGGGCGAGCGAGCCAGTTTGTATCCGAAGGTCGAGCCGCTTGTCGCCGCCGTGCCGAAAGAATTGGCCAGCGCCAAGTCGCACAGCAAGCAGACCTTCGGCCGCTATGTGCGCATCGAATTGCCCGGCCGCGGCCGTACGCTGACGCTTGCCGAAGTTGAAGTGTATAGCGATGGCCATAACCTCGCTCGCCAGGGCAAGGCCACCCAAAAGAACACCTATGCCGATGGCGCCGCCAGCCGGGCGATCGACGGCAATACCAGCCCGGATTGGGGCAACCAGGGCCAAAGCCATACCCAGGAAAACACGTCGAATCCCTGGTGGGAAGTCGATCTCGGCAGCGAATCGCCGATCGAATCGATCGCGATCTATAACCGCGGCGACGGCCTGAGCCAGCGCTTGCAAGGCTTCACGCTCCGAGTGCTCGACAATCAACGCAAGGTCGTTTACGAAAAACTCAAGCAGCCCGCTCCCGATCTCGTATCCAAATACGAGCTCGGCGGGGAATCGCCGGACGACGCGGTGCGCCGCGCGGCAATGGTCGCCATCACGTCGGTGCGCGGCCAGGAAACAGCCGCCTTCAAGGCAATCGCTCCCTTCGTCGGCGACGACAATTTCCGCGCCGCCGCCATCGAAGCCTTGCACCACATTCCAGCCGCTTATTGGCCGAAGGAAGAAGCCAAACCCGTGACCGATAGCCTGTTGGCCTACGTTCGCAAGGTGCCCGTGGCCGAGCGCAATAATCCCGACGTGCTCGATGCGATTCAATTCGGCGACAACCTTGCCGCCCTTTTGCCTCCCGACGACGCCAAGCACGTTCGCAAAGAACTTGGCGAGCTCGGAGTGCGCGTCGTGCGATTGGCGACGCTGCCGGAGAAGATGGAATACGACAAGGAGCGGCTCGTGGTGCAGGCCGGCAAGCCGGTCGAGATCGTGCTCGAAAACAACGACCTGATGCCGCACAATTTCGTGATCGTCGAGCCCGGGTCGATGGAGGAAGTCGGCACGCTGGCCGAAACGACCGGCTTGCAGCCCGACGCCTTCAAGCGGCAATTCGTGCCCCGCAGCAACAAGGTGCTTTTCCACGGCCGCTTGCTCCAGCCACGCGAAACCGAGCGGCTCAGCTTCACGGCCCCGTCGAAGCCGGGCGTTTATCCCTATATCTGCACCTTCCCCGGCCATTGGCGGCGGATGTACGGCGCGCTGTATGTCGTCGAAAATCTCGAAGACTATCAGGCCGCGCCCGAGGCCTATCTGGCCAAGCATGTGCTGCCGATCAACGATGCGCTGTTGAAATTCAACCGCCCGCGGACCGAGTGGAAGTTCGACGATTTGCGTCCGCTGGCCGAAAATATGGACCACGGGCGCAACTTCGCCGACGGCAAACAGATGTTTACCGTGGCAAGCTGCATCGCCTGCCACCGCCTGAACAATGTCGGCACGCAGGTCGGCGCCGATCTGACGAAGATCGATCCGAAGTGGAAACCAGTCGATGTGCTGCACAAGCTCGTCGATCCGTCAGAACACATCAACGACAAGTTCTACACCTACATCCTGAGTCTCGACACAGGCAAGACCGTCACCGGCCTGATCACCGAGGAAACGGCCGACACGGTGAAGCTGATGGAAAACCCGTTGGCCAAGTGCGAGCCGACGATCGTCAAGAAGTCGAGCATCGAAGGGCGAAAGAAATCGAACGTGTCGATCATGCCGAAGGGCCTGTTGGAAAAGCTCACCAAGGAAGAGATTCTGGACCTGGTGGCGTACGTGTATTCGCATGGCGATCCGCACAACAAGCTCTTCCAAGGCGGCAACCAAACGGCAAGCCGGTAAGCAACGCTGGAGTTCACGCTTCCGCGTGCGCCTCCGACCGAGCAACCGCCATCGAAGCCGATTCCCATTATGGCGAACCATCGCCTATGGCTCGGCCGAAAAATGACTTCTCCACGGCCTCCTCTCCCCTTGCGGGAGAGGAGCCGGGGGCGCGGAAGGGCGAGGGACTGAGAGCAATCCGCGGCGAGCAATCAAACCCTTCGTCATTCCTTAGTCATTCGGTCATTCGAATGCACAAAAAGGTGTTAGGAAATCAGATCGCGGCGCGGGATGAATGGCCGACGCCGGCGGGTCGAAACGGCTTCCTGATCCTGACACCTGCTTCTGCCCGATCACAATCGCGGCCGTAAGGCCGCACCCAACGTAGCAGGCACACTCCGTGTGCCGTCTGCCCCGCTCTGTGCGCAACCCGCTGCGAAGCGCAGACGGCACACGGAGTGTGCCTGCTACGTTGGCGCCTTCATTCGAAATTCATCGTCGCCCGCAGCGCGATCGGTGCCGTCGCATTGCCGGAAAATATTGCCGCGGAAATCAAAGCGATCCAACGTAGCAGGCACACTCCGTGTGCCGTCTGCCCCGCTCTGTGCCCAACCCGCCGCGGAGCGCAGACGGCACACGGAGTGTGCCTGCTACGTTGGCGCCTTCATTCGAAATTCATCGTCGCCCGCAGCGCTGTCGGTGCCACCGGCGATTGCATTGTAGCCCGAAGCGTTAGCGAGGGACGCACGCCGCCGAACGTTCCATTTGTGTGCCAACTCAAGCGGCGCTCCACTGGCCGACTGCGCTGGCCAGTGGCACACCGGCGAACGCCCCCTCACCCCTGGCCCCTCTCCCGTGAAGGGGGAGAGGGGAACTGGTGTGCCACCGGCGAACGCATTGTAGCCCGAAGCGTTAGCGAGGACGCACGCCGCTGGACGTTCCATTTATGTGCGAGCTCAAGCGGCGCTCGCACTGGCCGACTGCGCTGGCCAGTGGCACACTGGCGAACGCCCCCTCACCCCTGGCCCCTCTCCCGCGAAGGGGAGAGGGGAAACTGGTGTGCCACCGGCGAACGCATTGTAGCCCGAAGCGTTAGCGAGGGACGCACGCCGCTGGACGTTCCATTTGTGTGCGAGCTCAAGCGGCGCTCCACTGGCCGACTACGCTGGCCAGTGGCACACCGGCGAACGCCCCCTCACCCCTGGCCCCTCTCCCGCGAAGGGGAGAGGGGAACCGGTGTGCCACCGGCGAACGCCCGCTCATGCCTAATCCTCTCCCCTTGCGGGAGAGGGGTCCGAAAAGCGGAAGTTATTTTTCGGCCGAGCCTGAGCTACACGCTGAAGCGAATGTGAAGAATGTCGCCGTCTTTGACGACGTAGTCTTTCGGCTCTTGGCGGAGCAGATTGTGGGCTTTGATTTCGCGCTCGCTGCCAAGCCGCACCAGATCGGCACACTGCATCACTTCCGCGCGAATGAACCCGCGAGCAAGGTCGGTGTGGATATTGTCGGCGGCCTCGAGCGCCGTGCCGCCTTTTCGCAATAGCCACGTGCGCACTTCTTTGTCGCCGGCGGTGAAATAGATCATCTGACCGGTGCAATCCATGATTTGCCGCAACAGGCTGTCGCGATCGCTGGAACCGACGCCCATTTCCTTTTGGAAATCGGTCCGATCTTCCGGCGTCATCCGCGCCAGTTCGACTTCGAGCGACACTGGCACGGCAACGAGCGGCACCCCGGGCGGCGCTTTTGCGACAAACCGCTCGGGCGAATCGTCGTCGGCCAGATTCACGACCACGAGCTTCGGCTTCTGCGTCAGCAGGCGAAAACTGCTCGTGGCCTTGAGCTGCTCCTCGGTCATTTCGGCGGCGTGCAGATGTTGGCTCGCTTCGAGCTTGGCGGCCAACGGCGCGAGCGCGGCCAATTCAGCTTCCAGATTTTCGCGTTCTTCCTTGCGCAGCGTTTTCTTGAACGACGCTTGTATGCGCTCCATCCGCCCGGTGACGATTTCCAGATCGGCCAGGAGAAAATCCTCATCGAAGCTCGCCAGCTCCACGAGCGGATCGCCGCCGCCAAACGCTCCGACCACCAGCACCAGCCCGCCCGCCTCGCGGATCATCCCCAGCCGCGCGGCATTGCCCTCATGCGTGCGGCTCAGGCCGGGTGTGTCGACCAATTCGAGCGAAGCGCGAGTGATCTTTTTCGGATGATAGATCTCGCAAAGCTGGTCGATGCGCGGGTCGGGCACGAAAGCCATCGCGCTTTGGCCCAGGTGCGCGGTCGCGGGATCGGGCTTCACGCCCGTCAGCCATTCGAACAGCGAACTCTTGCCCGAACCTTGATATCCGACAATGCCGATTTTCATGAACGAGCAAGTTGGGGATGAATAAACCGGAGATTGCTGCGAAAACGGCTATCGTCGCAGTCGTCGCGGTCCGGATTTTTGCCGCGCGACGGTCGTTTGCAGTTGATCGAGCAACTGTTCTACCGCTGCGGCTTGGCGGCTGTCCAGTGCCCTGCGGCCGAATCGCACGCGGTAATAAGCATCGACAACGCGGCGGGCCAGAAGCCCGGCGGATGGGCCATTAGAAGCGTTTGGCAACGCGGCGGCCGCGGCTTGGGCCAGCTCGAGCTGCGTTTGTCCGGAACGGCGAACCAGCCCGCGGCGGGCCAAGATCGCTTCGAAGCGGCGATAGAAGGCGATCTCCGGCCCGACGCCGTTCACTGCGGCGTTTCTGCTCTGCTTGGATTTGCCTCCCGCAAGCCTGCGAACGAGCCGGTACCCACCAAGCGCGGCCCCCGCGAAAATCGCGAGCAGCAGGCAAATCGGCCCTATGAAAAATCCTTCGCCGGCTCC
Source organism: Pirellulales bacterium (assembly GCA_036267355.1). Classification (NCBI taxonomy): domain Bacteria; kingdom Pseudomonadati; phylum Planctomycetota; class Planctomycetia; order Pirellulales; species Pirellulales bacterium. Next base: position 53,811 of record DATAWG010000082.1, read on the forward strand.
CGCCGGGCTGCGAATCCAATAATGTTTCAGGCGGTCGGCCAAATCGGCGGCCGACGCCTCGACCGCTCGCCACGCCTTCTTGATCGCATCACCGGCCTGCACCAGGGGTTGATAGACGAGTCGATCTTGCCGATCCGTGTTGAGCCCAACGACGTAGGAGTTCCAAAGCTGGGATAAGTAATCGTTCAAATCTTCGAACGATGAGAGCCACGAATCGCCGGCCAAACTGGCCGCGGCACTGCTGGCGGGCGTCGAATCGAGCACGAGCCATGCCCCGTTTCGCACCGAAATGCCGCGAGGCCGCTCGCCCGTGGGGATTTGTCCCGGTTCCAAGTACGCTTCGACCCAAGCATGCGCGTGCAATTGCCGCACGTCGAACAACGATCGGTCCGGATCCCATTCGCCGCCGCGGTAGCCGATCACCATCCGGGCCGGAATCCCTTGACTGCGCAGCATGAGCGCCAGCGCACTGGCAAAATATTCACAGTGCCCGGAATGATTCCGTGTGACGAAGTCTTCGATCGGATCGACACCGGGCGCGGGCGGAGGCCGATCGAGCGAATACTCGAAGGGGGGCGAACTCAGCATCCGCTCGAGCGCTTTTGCCTTGCCGAAGCGGTCGCCGTCGGCGAGATGAGCATCGCGAATCGTTTTGGAAGCCAATGCCCGCAAACCGCTGAGCCGATCAATAGGTTCGACCTTGTCGTAAGCGCCGCCGGGCACTACAGGCGACGACTCCGCGACGCCATCGGGCATGTTCAACATGCTGTCCAATTCCGACGAGGTCATCGACGTCGTCTGCGGGATGATGCGGCTCTGGCCGGCAGTCGTCAGCCCGATCGTGAACAGTTCGTACTTGAACGTATCGCCCTGCAATTCGGCAGGCCGAACCAATTGTTGCCCGTTGGGATCGAACATCACGTGTTCGGAATTCGCGTCGAAGGCGGGATAAACGGCAAACAGAACGGGCTCGCGTTGCGGTTCGAGCGTGATTCTCTGTCGCACTAAGGGCAGTCGCTGCAATCCGGGCGGCGCCATCAGGGGCACCAATGTTGACTGGCCCCCGTCTGTGAATTCATTTTTCCATTCGCCACGGGAATATTTGATCACCAGCGAGCCGCGCATCAGCGGCGGATTCTTGGGAATGATGTCTTGCTTGGTAGCTTCATCTTGATATCGGACCCGCATCACGAGTTCCTTGTTCTGCAGTAGCGGCCCGAGATCGCCGAGTTTCACGGTGGGCGAATAGCCTGTGGAAGCATGCCCGCTGCCGCCGCCGGCCCAAATCGATCGTCCGAATCGCGGCATTGAAAAGAAGCAGACGGCCGCAACGACGAGCGTTCCCATGCCGGTGGCGAGCGTGCGGCGAAAAATTCCCGGTCCCAGCAGTTCCGCCGCCGGGTCGGTCGGAAAACTCGTTGAAATCCGAATCGCGGCGGGATTAGGGGCGCGGGGCGCGGGACACGGGGTGAGCGCAGCAGACGAACGCGCAATCCCGTTTTTGGTTCGCGGCCTTTGGCGTTTGGGTCCTGGGGCGCTGACGTAGGAGGGGCTATCGTAGGGGGGGCTGTCGAGGGAGGGGCTATCGAAGGGGGGGCTGTACGGGGGGGCCAAGGGGACAGTCCCCTTTTGCTCCGCGGACTCCGCAAAAGGGGACAGTCCCCGCGCAAAAGGGGACGGTCCCCGGTCTTTACTCGCCCCTCGCCCCCCGGCCCTCGCCCCTGTCATCCTTTGCCAACGCTCCGCTTCGCGCTGGATGAACAATAGGTTCATCGCCGCCAGGGTCACGAACAAATACACCACCAAAAGCAAGCCGAACAGCATATCCAAATCGAGCGCTGCTCCCACCACCACCTGCAAGACATTCAGCACCAGCAATTGCCAGTACATACGGCCGGTTTTCCTTTGAAACATCAACACCACCTGCAGGTACACCAGCAGGTTGGCGACCGCCAGCAATTGATCTTCGCTGGTGACGTGGAAAAAATTCGACACTGAAAACACGACCGCCAACAACGCGGCCAAGTTGGCCACCGGCCGATTCAACCGAATCCAGCCGCGCAAATCGGTGACATAGATCGAAACGCCGGCGGCGAGAATCGTCACCAGCGGCAAGGTCAGGCTGCGCTGCCCCATCCCGAGCAGCATCGTCCCTAGCGCCACGAGCGTGGCAAACGTGATCTGCAGCAACCGATCGATCGGCATCCGCTGCGGGGCGGTCCGGACGGCAGCGCCCGGTCGCGGCGAATGAGGGCGACCGAAGCGACGCCCGCGAGCGACACCGCCGGCGGCAACGGTCGCCGCGCCATTTGTTTTCACCGCACCGTTTGAGTTCATGGTTTTTCGCACTGCAAGCAATCACGGATCGATCGAAAAATAACTTCGCCGCAACTCCCTCTCCCCTTGCGGGAGAGGGAAGGTTGAGGGGTATGAAAAGCAGAAGTAATTTTGCGGATCGAACCTAAGGTTGAAAATACTGAAGAAACTCTTCGCTGCCAGCTACGAGCCGAACCACGCGGGCCGACGTGCGGCCCTGCGCCAAGAGCAGGGCCGACGGATCCGGCAGCGCCGGGTGGCTCGTCACCAAGACAACCTGCCCGGCCGTCGGCCGCGAATCGGTCGCCGCTTCGATCAATTGCTCGAGTTGGTCTCGCGAAGCGGCTTCGGCCACGGCCAGGCTGGCGAGAATGGTGCGCGCCAGCGATTTGGAGGCCCCACCGCGATGCGACGAACGCTCTTGTCCCGCCACGACGATTTGCAACTGGCTGCCGCCCCGACGGCATGCTTCGACCGTCGCCGTGGCGGCAAAGCGAATCGCCAATTCGACGCGCTCGCGTTCCTCGGCCGACGGCTGCTCGGGCTGCCAAAGCTCGAGCAAAAGCGTCAGATTTTCGCTCCGCGGCTGCTCGAATTGCCGCACCATCAAACCGCCGCGCCGGGCCGACGTGCGCCAATGGATCAAACGGCGGCTATCGCCGGGTTGCCAATCGCGCAAGCCGTAAAACTCCCCGTCGGTCGGGCGTTGCCGTCCGGCGCTCTGCTGGCTGCCGTGATCGACTCTGTGTGCCAATTGCCGCCAGCTTTCGCTCAGTCGGCCAAGCCGCGGCAGCACCAATAATCGGCCCATGCGACGCACGCGCACCGAACGAGCCACCAGCCCAAAGGGATGCCTCGTTTCGACCCAAAACGGACCGAACTCATACTGTCCGCGCTCCGCGAACTCGACTCGATATTCGGCCCGCGCTGTTCGGCCGGGAGCCACATTGGAAATCGCCACGATGCCTTTCGCGTCTTGTGCGACGGCGGCGTTGCTCTGCATTTGCGGTGCTGGACGGCTCGTCAATCGCGAATTCCCTTTGCCCCGCGTGCCGTCGACGGGGCGGATCGCGTCGGTGATCACAAGTGCCGTGCAGCCGTGGGGGCTCGACACTTCGACCTCGACGGTGAACGTGTCGCCGGCGCCGATTTGGTCGGGCAATCGCCGGCGGATTTGAATTCGCCGGAGCATCGAGCGGGCTAAATGCCAATTGAAATAAATCGCCCCGACCATCATCCCGGCCATGATCAGCATCAAGTTGATCTGCCGCATCGACCCGGCAACGACAATGAAGGCCAGCACGATGAGGAAATAGGCCCCCTCGTGCGTAAGCCGCGTTCGCCGTTTGCCGAACATAAGGACAGGTCTCAAAAAATCCGTGGACGGAAAGGAGCTCCGGAACGCCGGAACACGCCGGCTAGCATCATCTTGCGCTCGAAAAGGTTGGCGAGATGATCGGCCTTTTTCAACGCGTCATCGACATCGACTGAGCTCATGATGATCCTCGCCGCGGTGGATCGCTTTCTCTTCGCAGCGCCTCAATCAGGGTGTCCGCTCGCTCCCGCGACTGCCAGTGAATGTTCTTGGCTTCCGTCGTGGGTTCGATCAACTCACAAACCTTGCCGGCGGACATCGCCCCGCCGCATGCGTCGAACAACCGCTTCAGTTCGGCGATTTCGAACACCTCGTGCGCAACAACGTGCAGGAAGCGTTCGTCGTTTTGTACTACTTTATCCGCCACATTGACGATGACCGCTCCGGCCTCACGACTAAAGACGCTCCGCAAGGCTCGTTGCGATTATCCCAGAAGATAGGCTCGTTTGGCCGCAGATCTCTTGCCACGAAGTATCTCGCGTCCCACGGATCTCCCGTCCTTCGTCGGCGGATCGTCAGGGTCGCGTGGGTTTATCTTCAGGTAGTCCGGCGTTGTAACTCCTTTCGATGTGGCCCCAGCGAGCAAGGCCTCTACACTCCTATCCCGCACCTCGCCCGTGTTAGGGCGGTATGCGTTAATTCTGCTGCTTGCCGCCGCGCCCGATAGATCATATCGAACGGCCGGAGCACCTTCTTCTCCTCCGCTGGTGGGCTCCGACACTGGGTTCAATTCACGCGCCATCGTCGGCGGAAGGGCGCTTCCAGGACGGGATCCTCGGACTAACCGAATTATAGCAAACGAATGATCCTTCAATCCGGTGCTGGAACGCTTTCAACCAACCGTTCGACCAATGCTTCGAGCGACTCGCGCTGACCGGCTTGGACGTAGCTTTTGGCGATCAGCCGATGGGCCAACACCGGCACCGCGAGCCGCTTCACGTCGTCGGGCACGACGAACTCGCGCCCCTCGACAAGCGCTAAAGCCTGCGTCGCTCGATACAGGCTCAGCGCCCCGCGGGTGCTCGCGCCGACTTGAAGTTCGTCGCACCGCCGCGTGGCATGCACGATCGAAAGCAAATAGTTTTGGATCGATTCATCGACGGCAACTTGGCGCACCGATTCTTGCAGCATGCGAACCTGATCGCTCTCGATGGCCGAGGCGAGCGTGTCGACTGGCTCTCCGCCGCGATGGCTGCTGAGCACTTGCAATTCGTCGTCGCGGGCCGGATAGCCGATCGAAATCCGCATCAAGAAACGGTCCAACTGGCTTTCCGGCAGCGGATAGGTTCCCTCGAATTCGAACGGATTTTGCGTGGCGATCACCATGAACGGCGACGGCAGCGGATAGCTCTTGCCGTCGACCGACACTTGCCGATCGCTCATTGCTTCGAGGAGGGCCGACTGGGTGCGCGGCGTGGTGCGATTGATCTCATCAGCCAGCACGATATTCGCGAAGATCGGCCCATGGCTGTAGACGAACTCGCCGCTTGCCGCATGAAACAAGCTGCTGCCGGTGATGTCGCTGGGGAGCAGATCGGGCGTGAATTGGATGCGGCAGAAATCTCCGCAAACGCTTTTGGCCAGCGCCTTGGCCACGAGCGTTTTGCCGACGCCGGGCACGTCTTCGATCAACAAATGCTCGCCGGCCAGCAGCGTGACGATGCATAGCCGCACCGCTTCCGGCTTGCCAAGCACGACCTGGCTCATGTTGGCTTCCAACTCGGCCACGCGGCTTTGAATATCGGTCGCCATCCAGGCCTTTCACAAGCGAGAGGAGCGGAATTCGAGAAGAGAGATTCTTGGAGGGCTCGCGCCGCACTATGTATACTAACGTGTCGGCGGAACAAACTAAACCGGCGGGTCGAATATGGCGTCGGAAAGTTTTGTTAGCGCCCTGTTCTTGCCAACGTACGTCCGACGCGATGCCCACCTATGGCGAAAGCCGCTTCAGATTCCGGCCTGCGACTCATTCCCGCGGCCCCAAAATCACCGCAGAAGCCGCCTGGGGGCTCGGCGCCCTCGTCGTCGCCCGGCGGCGGCCGTTCGCCGGCGGATTTGTCGTTCGCCGCCGCTCGGCCCAAAGACGCCGCCGGACAGTTAGCCACGGTGTGGCTCGATGGCAATGTGCTCACCTGCGCCTGTCCGGATTGCGGCGCTCCGATCTCGATCCGGCTTTGGCTGATGTTGGCCGACTGCTGGCGTTGTGGCGCCAATGTCGAATTGACCGAAGAGCAGCAGCGGCTTGCTCAACAATTGATCGACAAATCAAAATCGGGCCGCGGCAAACCGAGGGCGGCGGCTCTTGCCCCGCCTCCGGTGATTGATCCTGCGAAGCCGGCCGCGAGACCTTCCGCGGCGAATCCTTCCGCGGCCCCAGTCGCAGCGCCTCGGATTGCGGCTCCCGCGGCATCGTCGGCGCCGCAAGCTCCTCCCGAGCCGCCGGCCGCGAAAAAGTCGGTTCTTCCGCCGCTGCCGATCTCGCCGGCAAAGCCGAAGCTGCCGGTGGCGAAGCTGGTGAAAGGCCCGACGATGCCGGTTGCCGCGCCGCTCGCCCCGCCCGTGGTGGCCGAATCGTTGGCGCGTTTGCCATGGGGTTTGGCGGAGCCGGTGAGGCGGCCTCACTGGCGGCGTTGGCTTGTGGGCGCCGCAACGGTGCTCTTGGCTGCGGTAGCGCTGGGCGTATGGTATTTGTCGCATCACGGCAATGAAAATTCGTCGACCGCGATCGCCGCCGCATCGCCTCCGGACTCACAGCCGGCCGCGAAGGGTCCGCCGAAGCCGGGCGAAGAACTTTCGCTGGCCCGCGATGCCGTCGCCCCCACCCTGAAAGATTTGCCGAAAGTCATCGAAGCAATTCGTTCGACCGACAAGGGGCGGATGTTCGAAGGCCGCGACCCGCGAATTCGGCAAGAATTGCTCGACGAGGAAGGGGGGTCCCTCCAGACGGAAGCGGCGGTCGTGGCCGGCTTGCGATGGCTGGCAGCGCATCAAGAAAAAGATGGCCATTGGAGCCTCAATCACTTTTCGCACGCCGGCGATTGCAACGGCCGCTGCGATGGCGAAGGGGGCGATTCCGACAACGCGGCCACGGCGCTGGCGTTGCTGCCGTTTCTCGGAGCCGGCCAGTCGCACAAATTGGGGATTTACCAAGATGCCGTCGGCCGTGGGCTGAAATGGCTGGTGGCACGGCAAAAGCCCGACGGCGATCTGCGCGGCCCCGGCATGGGCCGAATGTATGCCCACGGACTGGGGACGATCGTGCTGTGCGAGGCCCTGGCGATGACCGGCGACGACAGCCTGCGCGGCCCGGCAATCAGTGCCGCCGAATTCATCGACCGAGCGCAAAACCCAGAGGGGGGCTGGCGCTACGAACCGGGCCAAGAAGGCGATACCAGCGTCATCGGCTGGCAACTCATGGCCCTGGAAAGCGCCAAAACGGCCTACATCGATATCCCGCAGCACGCCTTCAATCGCGCCGGGCACTATCTCAGCGCGGTGCGCGGCGGGCGGCATGGGGGACTGTTCGGCTATCAGCCCGGCTCATCCCCTTCGCCCGCAATGACCGCCGAGGGATTGCTCTGCCGCGAATATCTTGGCTGGCCGCAGAACCATCCAGGCTTGAAAGAGGGAATCGACTGGCTGTTGCGCGAGCATCTGCCGAACAAGGTTCGGCCGAACATCTATTGCTGGTACTACGCGACGCAAGTGATGCACAACGTCGGCGGCGAGCCGTGGGAGAAATGGAATGCGGCCGTTCGCGACGCGCTGCTGTCGATGCAAGAAAAATCGGGCCACGCCGCCGGAAGCTGGGCTCCGCGCGGCGGCGCCGTCGGCGGCAACTACGACACACGCGAAGGAGGCCGGATCTATATGACCAGCCTCGCCCTTTGCACGCTCGAAGTGTATTACCGCTATCTGCCGCTCTATCGGGCGATCGACATCGAATAGCCGGGGCGACGGCGCGAACGCTTGGACAATCGATCGCAAGCATTCCGCCGCGTTTGAGGCCGTCCCTCGCTCACGCGTCGGAAGGTCGTCCCTCGCTAACGCGTCGGAAGGCCGTCCCTCGCTAACGCTTCGGGCTAGTATTCGCGTCGGGCGAGCGTTCGCTTGAACGGCGCACACTAGCCCGAAGCGTTAGCGAGGATGGCGACGCCGAAAGGCGAAAACTGTCCTTTTGTCGCAGCTTAGGCGGCCGCGCGGTGGGCGGCCATCTGCAGGCCGACCGCGGATATGAGGCCAAACGTTCCCTGCAGGAACCAAGTGATATCCATCGAGTCGCCAATCAATTCTCCGGCGGCCGCAACAAGCAGGCATGTGCTCAGCCAGGCAATATTCGCAGGCAGCGTCTTGCGTTCGGTCATGTTGAAACACCTCGATTGAAGTAGTTGCGCGTCAAAGAAATCTCGTCCAGCGCAAGCATACTTCGCAGTCGCCCTGATCGATGGACAAAGCCGAGCGAATTCAAGAATTTTCGGAAGGCATGTTGCACATTCGCAACATGCCGGCTGCGTTGCTGGTGTGGGGGTCTCATGTAGATGGGGTTCGATTAATTGAGCAGTTCTCCGGCAACTTTGCAGGCGGACTCGCGAACGGCTAATCACAGAGCCACAACGCGGCAGAACCGCAAATAAAAAAACTCTTTATGCACCCCAGGCGTTCACGCTGCCTGAAGGCCTGGGCCAGGTAAAAATCGTGATTTGGCAGTTCGCCGCAACCTCGCTGATGCGCTTTCTTCTGGCCGTTTTTACCGTAGCGCAGCCCTCCGCCGCAACCAAAACTCGGTGGTGAAAAAACACTTGCTTCACGCGCGGCGAAGTCCAACACCAAGACTCTCTATCCCGCCAAGCGGTATGCAGCGATCTAAACGAAAACGGGGCTTGCTCGATTGGTTGTCAGGCTGGAAAGCCTCGCCTACGACCTGTCGCCCGAAACGCCAGTCAACTATGATGAACTCGATTCACCGATGCAGCACATCATTCGACCAGCGTTGACGCTAGGCCTGGGCAAGATCGATGGGAATTCCGCAAGTCGTGATTGTCGGCCGGCCAAACGTCGGCAAGTCGAGCTTGTTCAATTGGTTGGTCGGCAAACGGCTGGCAATCGTCGATCGAACGGCCGGCGTCACACGCGATCGGATGACCTATCTGCTCTGCCACCGCGATCGGTATTTCGAACTGGTCGACACCGGCGGGATGGGCATCGAAGACGAGGATAATCTCACCCAGCAGGTGGAAGACCAAATCAACGCGGCCATCGAATCCGCCGCCGTGATCCTGTTCGTCGTCGACACGCGCGACGGGCTCGTGCCGCTCGATCAGGAAGTGGGCAAGCGGCTGCGCTATCTGACGGCGCCGATGCTGTGCGTCGCCAACAAGGCCGACGATCCCCGGCTCGACCCGCAGGCCGATGAATTCTACCGCCTCGGCCACGGCAAGCTCGTTTGCACCAGCACGCTGCAAAATCGCAATCGCGATCTGCTGCTCGATATGATCGTCGAACGGCTGCCGCAGCCGGAAGCCGGCGATCAGCCGGAAGGGCAAGCCGAGCCGACGATGAAAGTGGCGATCGTCGGCCGCCGCAATACCGGCAAAAGCACGCTGGTCAACACGCTGGCACATGCCGAGCGCATGATCGTGAGCGAGGTGCCCGGCACGACGCGCGACAGCGTCGACGTGCGATTCGAACTCGACGGCAAATCGTTTTTGGCAATCGACACCCCCGGGCTGCGCCGCCGCAAAAGCATTTCCACCGATATCGATTTCTATAGCACGCATCGCGCCCAGCGAAGTATCCGGCGGGCCGACGTCGTGCTGCTGTTCTTCGATCCCACGCAGCGGATCAGCAAAGTCGATAAGCAGCTTAGCGACTATGTCGCGGCACAATACAAACCGTGTATCTTCGTGGTCAACAAATGGGACCTGATGGCCGACGGCATGCCGACCGAGCGCTGGGTCGGCTATCTGCGCGACACATTTCGCACGATGTGGTATGTGCCGATTGCGTTTATCACCGGCCAGACCGGCAAGAATGTCAAGGCGATGCTGAACCATTCGCAGAATCTGTTCAAGCAGGCGATTCACCGCGTTAGCACCGGAGAACTGAACCGAGTGGTGCAAGGCGCGCTCGAGGCGAATCCGCCGCCGCTCTATCAAAATCGCACGCCGAAGATCTTTTACGCCACGCAAGTGGGCACCGAGCCGCCGACGATCGTGCTGTTTTGCAGCGAGCCCGAGGCGCTGTCGCAGCCGTATCGCCGTTATTTGCTGGGCGTGTTCCGCCAGAAGTTGCCGTTTTCGGAAGTGCCGATCAAGTTGTACTTGCGCAAGCGCGAGGACAGCCGCGACGCCGAACCGGCGTAACAACGATTTTGCGTCGACAAGCTACGACGCAACTGGGCCGGAATGGAAGCGGCGGCCACAGATCTGCCCCGTCGAAAAAAACACGGCAGCCCATCGCCGGTGAGATCGGCGAGCACGGGGCCGTGCGAATTCCGGTTCGCCCATCGTTCGCTTTCAATCAACCCGATCTTTTCGCTTCAAACTCGCCGATCGGCACACAAGCCCAATGCGCTAGCGAGGGAATCAGCGACCGACGAAACCACCTCCGCCGCGTGCCATGCCCATCGTTTTGCATGGGCATGTTTCGGTCTAAGAGGCAGTGCGATCGCAAAGGATCTCGCAAGCCGGCCCGGCAGAAAATTTATTCCCGCGCCATTATCGACGACTCCTTTGGAAGAGCGTGTCCGCGTCGAAGAACGTGACCACGAGATGGCCCTGTTTCCGCTGGCGCAACGGCCTACCGAATCAGGCTGCGGTTGATCGATTCCGCTCCGGCCCGGGTGGTGAGGTTGAGATACGTTGCCGGATCGACCCGGTCGGTGATGGCGTCGACGTGGCAATCAGCGTAAACGTGCATCACCGCGCCGTTCGGATGATCGCTCGACGGGCCCCAGTCTTCATTCGCCTGCGTCGGCGTGTACATATTTGTCGACAGCAGATAGGGCACATTGTGTCCGGCCATCGGCGTGTTTGCGATGACCGCATTTGCCAGCGCCGGATCGAAGCCGGCGTTGATGGCAGTCGAGGCGCCGGTCCAGGGCGGCAGATCATTGGTGCCCGGCGGCGGAGCATTGGGATTGTTCGTCACGACCCAATTCAGCGTGCCGTCGTACCAGGAGCAATAGCCGCACTCCTTGGTTTCGCAGAGCAACAACGTGTTCGACATGCCGTCGCTGATCGAACTGATCGTCGCACCCTGCGATGCGGTCAGCAACATCGCGCCGTTTTCGACGGGCGTTTTCGGATAATCGCCGGTGGTTTGTAGATGCGTTCCCACGATCGCCTTGTAATTCGTCGGACAGGCAACGTTCACGAATCCCGGCGGCATGCTCAATTGCGATTGCTGCGGAATCGCAGCGTATTCCGGGGCGCCGGCGCCGGATCGAGCAGTGTTGTCGACGCTGGTGGTGCCGTTCGTGTTTGCATTGCCGGCCCAATTCGGACAAATCACGGCGCTCAGATACGCGGCCGAGCAATGCTGATAACCGGCCGAGCCGTTGACGATCGCCGGATCGAACGGTCCGCGGAGCGTCGTCAAGCATTTGCCCGAGCCGAACTGACATGAATTGAGGTCGATTGCCTTATACAGGTTGCCTTCTTCGATATAGGGCAGGATCCGCACGATCCAGCTCCAGCCGGTCATGTTGCCCGGCGAGGCCGTGGTCCCCTTGCCCGCCGGTTTGGCCAAGAGGGCCTGCGGCGTGTCGGAATTCGGCCTGGTGCCCGCGGGAGCGTTAAATATCAGCGGAAATCGTCGATACGCACTTTCGTGATTCAACAATGCAAAGCCGAGTTGCTTGATCTTGGCCTGACACTGATTGCGGAAGGAGGCGCCGCGGTCGGCAACCAGGTGCGGCAACAGCAGGCCAATGAGAATGCACAGGATGGTAATCACGGCGAGCAATTCCAAAAGCGTAAAGCCAGATTTTGGAGAACGCATGGACATACGCCACCTCCAAGAAAATATATGGATGAAATGAGACAGCGATGCGGCCAGAGGACCGCAGAATTCCGCACGACGACCGCAGCGCGGTCGTAGTCGGATTGGCCACGGACCGCGAGTGGTCCGGCGCGCGTGTCTCGTGCGCGGAGCTGTTTCAAGAGCAGCGCACCAACAAGCGCGGCCGCTTGGCCTCGGCCGAAAAATAGCTTCTCCACAGCACCCTCTGCTCTTGCGGGAGAGGGCAGGGTGAGGAGTTTTTCGGCCGAGCCCTATTCAAGAAAAGGGCCGCCTCGGGAGAGATCGCTCCCTCCCGAGGCAGCGGGTTTTAACGGAGGACGATGCGGCGGGCTAACCGGCGTCGCAAGCGACGCGGCTAACGCCGCCAGCGAGGCCCCAGCCTACCGGATCAACTGCGTGTTGATGGATTCCGAACCTGCCCGCGTGGTGAGCGAGAGGTACGTGGCCGGATCGCACTGGTCGGTGATCGCATCGACGTGCGCATCGGCGTAAACATGCATCACCGCGCCGTTGGAATGATCGCTGGAAGGACCCCAGTTTTCATTCTGCGTGGTGGTGTTGATGCCATTGCCGACTTTGAGGAACGGGATGTTCGTGCCCGCGGCAGCCGTGTTCGCCAAAGCCGGATTGTAGCCTTGGTTGATGGCCACCGAGGCGTTGATCCACGGCGGAAGATTGTTCGTGCCCGGCGATGGCTGGTTGGGATTATTCGTCACCACCCAGTTCATCGTGCCGTCGTACCACGAGCAATATCCCCATTCCTTGGTCTCGCAGACCATGAACGTCTTCGACGTGCCGTCGCTGATCGAAGAGATCGTCGAGCCCTGGGCCGCGGAGAGCAGCATCGCGCCGTTTTCAAGCGGAGCCTTCGGATAAGTGACACCGGTTCCGGCAGTCTGGAGGTGCGTTCCCACAACGGCCTTGTAATTAGTGGGGCAAGGGATGTCGACGAATCCGGGCGGCGCCCCGGTGCCTGTCTCGGTGATCGTCGTGTACTCCGGAGCCCCGGTTCCCGTCGTCGTTCCGCCTGTGCTCGTGTTGTCGACAGTGCTGGTGCCATTCGTGTTGGCATCGCCGCCCCAAGAGGGGCAAATCATGGCGCTCAAATACACCGCCGAGCAATGCTGATACGTCGCCGAGCCGTTGACGAGCTTCGGATCGAACGGGCCTGTAATCGTGCCCGAGGTATTTCCCATGCTGAACTGATAGGAATTGATGTCGATTGCCTTATAAAGATTGGCTTCTTCGATATAGGGTAGGATCCGCACAATCCAGCTCCAGCCGGTGAGCGTGCCCGCCGAAGTCGCGCTGCCGGTGCCGGCCGGTTTGGCGAGGTACGCTTGAGGTTCCGTGTTGCCGGTTGCGGTCGTGACGCCGTTCGGTTCGTTGAACACCAGCGGGAACCGCTTGTACGCACTTTCGTGGTTCAACAGTGCATAGCCGATCTGCTTGATCTTGGCCTGGCACTGGTTGCGGAAAGCGGCCTCGCGGGCAGCTTGAACCGCCGGCAGCAATAGCGCGATGAGGATGCCGATGATGGCAATTACCACCAGCAGCTCCACGAGGGTAAACCCTCGCTTTAGGGAACGCGTGGACATACTCCACCTCCAAAGAAAAAATGGATGAGACAGATGCGGCTACGACGCCGCTTCCTTCCGCCAACGAATCCGGCGCCGCGCACCGTCGGAAAGCCCTGGATTCCCCCGAATGCGCGCACGCCCATAGAAAAGATGAATGGCCGCAGTCTAGCGGTTTGCCAACTCGCTGTCAAATTTTTTGACGGTCGATTTAATGGCGGAATTACGGGAAAGCATTTTCTCACGCGGAGGCGCGGAGGGAGGGCTTTCAGTGGGATTCATTACCGAGCGAGGGACTTGGCTTCGGCGGCGTGGTGCGCCTTTCTGCCATAAATTCTCCGCTTGTCGTTTTATTTCCCCTTCCCCTTCCCCCTCCGCGTCTCCGCGGCTCCGCGTGAGTCTTCCCGTCGCGTGAGTCTTCCCGTCGTAGCGCTTTTTTCCGCTAGAAAAGCTAAGCTATGGCGATGATCGAGCTTAATCCGGAAATGCAGCGGCGGTTCGCCGTCGAAGTCGTCCAGCGGCTTCGCGGCGAGCGCTTTAGCGCCTATTGGGCCGGCGGGTGCGTGCGCGATCGAATGCTTGGCCGGCTGCCGGGGGATTACGATGTCGCCACCAATGCCACGCCCGAGGAGATTCGCCGCCTCTTCGGCCCGCGGCGCACGCTGGCGATCGGGGCCGCCTACGGCGTGATCGTGGTGCTTGGACCGCCCGGGGCCGGACACGTGGAAGTGACCACGTTTCGCAGCGATGTCGACTATCGCGACGGCCGGCATCCCAGCCGCGTCGTTTACAGTTCGCCGAAAGAAGATGCCCAACGGCGCGATTTCACGATCAACGGCATGTTCTTCGATCCGCTCGCCGAGCAGGTGATCGACTTCGTCGGCGGCCAGGAAGATTTGCAGCGGCGCGTCGTGCGCGCGATCGGCGATCCGCGGGCCCGCTTTGCCGAAGACAAGCTGCGGATGCTCCGCGCCGTGCGGTTTGCGGCCCGATTCGAGTTCGAGCTCGACCCGGCCACGGCAGCCGCGATCCGCGAAATGGCGGCGGAAATCGTCGTCGTTAGCGCCGAGCGAATCGCGGCTGAAATGGAAACAATGCTTTTGGACAAACATCGCGCCCGAGCGATGCGGATGCTGCGGGGGGTTGGATTGCTCGCGGTGATCTTGCCGGAAGTAGGGGCGACAGTAGGGGCGACAGCAGGGGCGACAGCAGGGGCGACAGCAGGGGCGAGGGACGAAGAGCAAGGGGCGAGGGGCGAGGGGCGAGGGGCGAGGGACGAAAACAATGAGGCAGCCTGGGAGCAGATGGTCAACTTGCTCGATGCACTCGCGGATGCTTCGTTCCCACTGGCTTTGGCGGTGCTGTTGCTCGGCGCGAGCGATCCCCTCGCCCCTCGTCCCTCGCCCCTAGCCCCTTCCGCACTCGTCCCTCGTCCCTCGTCCCACGCCCCTGCCGCCCCTGCCGCCCTTGCCGAGCAGGTCGGACGGCGATGGCGGTTGGCCAAGAAGCAGTTTGAACGGGCGGGCTGGTTGTTGGAACATCGCGCGGCCCTTGTCGAGGCTCGGCGCTTGCCGTGGTCGCGGCTTCAGCCGCTATTGGTTCACGAGGGTGCCGGCGAACTGTTGGCGTTCGGAGATGCATTTGCCGCTTGCGGGTTCATGGATGCCGCCGAAATGGCCTTTTGCCGCGAGCGGCTGGCGATGCCGGCCGCGCAATTGAATCCGCCGCCGCTCTTTACCGGCGACGATCTGCTTAAGCTCGGCGTGCCTCGCGGGCATGTTTATGCAGAGCTATTGCAAAAAGTCCGCGAGGCGCAGCTCGACGGGCAAATCAAAGACCGCGCCGACGCCGTTGAACTGGTCAAGCGATTTCTTGACGACGCGCGCCCGCCGGGTTAGAGTCTGCGGGGAAACGAGACGGGAAAGGGGCCAGAGATCAGGGGCCAGAGTCATCAGAACACGAACGCCCGGAAGTTATCCGGCCCTGAACGCGCTCACCCCATCGAACGAATCCTCCGCGTCCCGCTGGCCTCTGTCCTCTGACCCCTGGCCCCTCGCATGCACTACACCTTTCTCGACGCGCTCGGCCTGATCTTTCGCTGGATGCATATTCTGGCGGCGATGGCGGCGGTGGGGGGGCCGATGTTCATCTGTTGGGCGCTGCTGCCCGCGGCCGAAGCGCTGCCCGACGGGCCGCACCGGCAGTTGAAGGAAGGAATTCGCCTGCGATGGTCGGTGATCGTGAGGATCGCGATCATGTTTTTGCTGTTGAGCGGGGCTTACAATTACCTCGCGTTCATGCGTGCTTCGCGAGCCTGGGATGCCGCATGGCAGAATGGCCCGGCCCATCTGTATCAGGCGCTGTTCGGCGTGAAATTCTTGCTGGCGCTCGCGATCTTCTTTCTGGCCAGCGCGCTGACCGGCCGCAGCCCGGCGTTGGCCCGATTTCGCGAAAACGCACGGTTTTGGGTCGCCGTGAACCTGGCTCTCGGAATCGTGTTGGTGGGCATATCGGGCCAAATGCGGATGTTGCACATTGGTCCTCCTCCGGCGACGATCAAGGCCGCGCCGGCCGCCGCAACCGCATCGGCCCCACATGGGACCGCTACTGAACCACATCGATCGACCGCCGCCGATCCAGCCTAATTCGCAAACTCGCGACAAGAGCAATGGACAAGAAAGCCAAGAAACGCATCGACCTGTTGCAGCAGAAGCTGCAAAAACTCCGCCAACAACTGGCCGGCGCCAAAAGGCAAATGGACGAGCCGGACGAAGCCCGGCGGCTCGAAAAAGAACTCGCCGCGACCGAAGCCGAATTGCAAAAGCTCAAAGAGTCGTAGCGCGCGCCGAAGAAATAACATTCTCACGCGGAGTCGCGGAGACGCGGACGGGGCAGCATGCGGGAAATTGACGACATTACCGAGAAATTCTTGATTCGACGATCAAGATTCATTCGGCGCTCGGGCCCGGGCTGTTGGAGACGGTGTATGAAGTTGTGCTGGCCAAGGATTTGGAACGGCGAGGATCGGGCGTAGAGCGACCGAGAAAAGTATCGTTCGAATTCGAGGGGATGGTGTTCGTCGATGCGTTTCGGATCGATATTCTTGTGGAGGGGCTGGTTGCCGTCGAGTTGAAGTCCGTTGAACAAATTGCACCCGTGCATTGCAAGCAACTTCTGACCCATCTGCGCCTCATGAATCTCAGCGTCGGTTTGTTGATCAATTTCGGCGGTGCAACGCTGAAAGTAGGCGTGAAGCGTATTGTCAACAACCATTCCATTTCCCCCTCCGCGACTCCGCGTCTCCGCGTGAATCAAAAAGAATCCTTTCGCCGAGAGGCGGAGGAATGACGACAGAGCGAGCCGATTCATGACCATTGCCGAAACGATGCGGCAGCGGGCCGAACTGTTCGCCCAGCGCTATCATGCCGTGCGCGAGCAGATTGGCCGCGTCATCGTCGGGCACGACGACATCGTGCATGGTGTGCTCACCTGCTTGTTCGTCGGAGGGCATTGCTTGCTCGAAGGCGTGCCGGGGCTCGGCAAGACGCTTTTGGTTCGCACGCTCTCCAAAACCCTCGATCTCGATTTCTCGCGCATTCAGTTCACGCCCGATCTGATGCCGGCCGACATCTTGGGAACCAACATGGTGATGGAGGATCCCGAGGGGCGGCGATTCTTCGAATTCCAACGTGGCCCGATCTTCACGCAAATTTGCCTCGCCGATGAAGTCAATCGCGCCACGCCGAAAACCCAATCGGCCATGCTCGAAACCATGCAGGAAGGCTCGGTCACGATCGCCGGGCATCAATACATTCTCGAGCGGCCTTTTTTCGTCATGGCCACGCAAAATCCGATCGAGCAAGAAGGCACGTATCCGCTGCCCGAGGCCCAATTGGATCGGTTCTTCTTCAAGCTGTTGGTCGGCTATTCTGGCCGAGATGAATTGGCGACGATCGTCGATCGCACCACGCGGGGCGAGCGGATCGAAGCGACGAAGGTGATGGACGGGGCCGAAATTATCCAGTGGCAGCAGTTGATTCGCGAAGTGATTCTGGCCGAGCATGTTCGGGATTACATCGTGCGGCTGATTCTAGCGACGCATCCGCAAGGCCCGTTCGCCCCGCAGATCACCAATAAATATCTGCGCTGGGGTTCGAGCCCGCGCGGGGCGCAAACCGTGGCCCTGGCGGCGAAGGTGCGCGCCCTGTTGGACGGGCGATACAACGTCAGCTTCGAAGATATTCGCCGGGTCTATTTGCCGGCGCTGCGGCACCGCGTGATCTTGAACTTCGAGGCGCAAGCCGAAAGCCTCGACACGGACCATGTTCTGCTCGAAATTCTCGAAACACTGCCGGAAAAGTCGGATTCGAGCGGAAGTTGATCGAAGAACGCTAGGGCGGGGCGAATCCCGGGTGGGCCCAGCCGATGCGATCGAAGCGATTGGATCGATTTTGCTTGCCCGGCCTCCTTCCGGCACCTGTTCCGGCGTCGGCTGCGGCACGCCGCTCGTCGCTCCGCTTTGCGAGCGTGGCTATAATTAACCGCATCCACTTGCAGGGTCGCTGAGACGGCGAGGCGGGTGGAAATGCCCTCCCCGAAGCGAGAGCAGCTTGCCAGTCCGCATGCCCGCGTTATCGAATCACGATCTGTCGCCCGATCTTCCGGCGTGCGATCTTTCCGTGGTGGTGCCGGTTTTCAACGAGGAGGAAAGCCTCCGGCCGTTGGACGCCGAAATCCGCGCGGCCTTGCGCAGCACGGGGCGATCGGCGGAAATCATTTACATCGATGATTGTTCGCGCGATTCGTCGCTCGCCGTGCTCGAAGAGCTGTGCCGGGCTGCCGATGAAACCCGCATTCGCACGCGGATCGTCCGTTTCCGCCGCAACTACGGCCAGACGGCCGCGATGGACGCCGGCTTCGAACTGGCCGAGGGAGCCGTTGTCTTCCCGCTCGATGCCGACGGACAAAATAATCCGGCCGACATTCCACGCTTGCTCGCGGAATACGAAAAGGGCTACGACGTCGTCAGCGGTTGGCGCAAGCATCGGCAAGACAAAGCCGTCTCGCGCAAGCTGCCCAGTTGGGTGGCGAATCGCATGATCGGGCGGGTCTCCGGCGTACGGTTGCACGACTACGGTTGCACGCTCAAGGCCTATCGCGGTTCGCTGCTGAAGGAACTGCACTTGTACGGCGAAATGCACCGCTTCATTCCGCTCTATCTCGCGATCCTCGGAGCGAAGGTCACGGAATTGCCGGTCGACCATCGCCCGCGGCTCAAAGGCGTCAGCAAGTATGGCAGCCGGCGGATTTTCAAGGTGTTTCTCGACCTGCTCTTGATTCGCTTCATGACGCGTTACTACAACCGCCCGATGCATTTCTTCGGGCAGGTCGCGATTGGGTTCATGGCGTTGCTGTCGGTGTCGGTTTGCTTGATGGTGATCTTTAAATTCGGCTGGCTGCGTTTGATCGGCATCGACTATCAATCGAGTTTCGTGCAAACGCCGCTGCCGGAAATGGCCTCGACGTTTCTGATCGGTGCGATCATCTCCTTGTTTTTCGGAATTCTGGGAGAAGTGCTGGTGCGCGTGCATTACGAATCGCGCGGCACCAAGCCATACAAGGTCGAAGGCATTCTCGACTCGTTCGACGACCGCCGTATCCCGGCGACTCGGCAATCGCAGGGAAGCGTATGTGTGGAGTGATGGGAATCGGTGGTCCGCGCGGGGCAGAGCTTGTTCGGCAGTTCTTGCCCACCCTCGCGCATCGCGGCCCGGACGCCGACGGCCAATGGGATTCGCCGGAGCTGACGCTCGGCCATCGCCGGCTGGCGATCATCGGCCTCGACGACGGCGGCCGGCAGCCGCGCGTAAGCCGCTCGGGTCGCTCGGTGATTACCTTCAACGGCGAGATTTATAACTATCTCGAAATTGCCGATCGTTTGGAGGCGGCCGGCCATCCGGTCGATCGCCGTTACGACACGGCCGTGTTGATCGAAGCCCTCGAGCAATGGGGAACCGGCATATTGGCCGAATTCAACGGCATGTTTGCCTTCGCCTGGTATCGGCCGGCCGAGCGGCGGTTGATCTTGGCTCGCGATCGATGGGGCAAAAAACCGCTGTTTTGGGGGCGCGTCAAGCTCGACGACGGAAGCCATGCCCTGGCGTTTTCCTCCGAGCTATCGCTGTTCACCTGTTTGCCCGGCGGACCGCCGCCGCCCGATCCGCTGGGCGTGGCCCGCTATCTCGTTTACGACGGAATGCCCGGCACGCGGACGGTTTATCGCGACGTGGAAAAGCTGCCGGCCGGATCGTGGGTCGAACTCGATCCGGCCGGCAATCGCTTAAGCGGCGGCGCGTATTGGCAATTCGAATCGCGGCCGGAACCGATCGAGCTGGCCGACGCCGAATCACATTTCATCCGCTTGCTGGAAGAGAGCTTTGCGCTGCGGCTGCGGAGCGATGTGCCCGTCGGGCTCTTCTTGAGCGGCGGATTGGATAGCTCGCTACTGGCTGCCGTCTGGCGAACCATTCGCCCGCAAGACACCTTGCGCACCTTCACGATCGGCTTCGCCGAGCGTTCGTACGACGAACGCTGGAGCGCTCGATTGATGGCCGAGAAGATCGGCGCCGAGCACCATGTGCTGGTGATCGACAACGCCGAACTGGAGCGCGAGCTGAACCACGTTTGGGAAACGCTCTCCGAGCCGTTTGCCGATCCGAGCATTGTGCCGATGTCGCTGCTCTGCCGCTTTGCCCGCGAACACGTGACCGTGGCGATCGGCGGCGATGGGGCGGACGAACTGCAAGCCGGCTACGATCCGTTTCGGGCCTGGCGGCCGGCCCGCGTCATGGAGCGGCTCTTGCCGCGGCGGCTGTGGTATGCGGCCGGGAAGACGCTCGAATGGCTTTCGCCGAATAGTCCGTCGAATATGTCGTTGCGATTCAAGGCCCGGCATTTTTCGCAAGGATTGTTGCATCCGCCCGAGGAACGCATCCAGGGTTGGATGGCGAGCTTTCCGCTGTGGCTGGCGATGAATGCCCTCGATCCGGATTTGGCGCGGCAGGTCGACATTGAAGAGGTTTTGGAACCGACGCGGCAAGCATTCGCTTCGGCCAGACATATCGGCGAAGTGCATGCTCAAATTCAAACCTGGGTTCGCACCTACATGGAATGCTCGATCCTGACGAAGGTGGATCGATCGAGCATGGCCTATGCCCTCGAAGTGCGAGCGCCGTATCTCGACGCGCGGTTGGCAACGTTTCTCGCCGATTTGCCCGAGCCGTTGATCTTCCGCGGCGGCAGAGGGAAATACTTGATGCGCCGGATCGCGGCAAAAATGCTCCCGCCCGAGCTGCTGCGGAAAAAGAAAAAAGGCTTCGGCGTTCCCCAAGCGACTTGGCTCAAGACGATCCTTCGCGAGCGCATGGAAACGGCGCTCGAGCAAACGCGCCAAGGCGGTTGGTTCCGATTCGAGGTCGTCAATCGCATGTGGCAAGAACACTTGTCCGGCAAAGCCGACTACCGCCGCGCGCTATGGAATTTTCTGTTCAGCTTCCCGTTCCAAACCAACGGCGTGCTGACCGCTCCCGCAGCTAGCGCGCGCTCGTCGTGAGCGGCATGGCGCTAGCCCCCGGTGTTTCGCGTGTTTCGTTAGAATCCTGGAACGCAATCGTCCATTGCCGGTAGAATGGCCGGCTTAAGCATAGCGCCCGAGAGTCCTCCATTCCGATGAATGCAGTCGACGCATATCCTGCTCGCGCGCGAGGCGCACTTTCCGGCCACGATCGCCGATCTTTACGACCCCGACTCGATGCCCGACAACCTCCGCCAAGCCCACGAGCGCAACGATGAGACGCTCGAGCGGATCTACATCGGCCGGCGTGTCAAAAACGACACCGAGCGGCTGGAAAAACTCTTCGACCTCTATACCCAGATGACGGCGGGCAAGGAGTCACCGAAAAAGCCGCCAAGCGCAAAACCAAAAATCCCGATGGATGAACCCACAAGCCTGAAGCGCAAGCGAAGGTTTTCTTCGCTGGCGCTTCAGGCTTGTTGGTGGCAAGCATCGGGCACACGCGCCGGACGCGCAAGCGAAGGAATAGGAGGATCGCAAATGACAAACGAAGTGGGCCACGCGCCAATGGATGATCCATTGGCGTACTTTCTGACGTGGACCACCTACGGCTCGTGGTTGCCGGGAGATGAGCGCGGGTGGGTCAAAAAGCCGGGCCAATTCCGTGCCCCCGACGTAAAGCTGCAAGAGGCGGCCCAGCAACGAATGACCGAAACGGCTCTGACCCTGGACACGGCGCAGCGCCGCATCGTGGAGGACACGATTACCGACCATTGTGGGATTCGCGGCTGGCATCTCCATGCCGTGAACGCTCGCACGCAGTATGTCCACGTGGTGGTATCCGCTCCGGGGCGGGATCCCGAAGATGTCATGGATCAGTTCAAGGCCTGGTGTACGCGGAGGCTCAAGAAACGCGAGCGGTCGCGTCAATCGACCGGCGAAAACCTTCGGCAGAACTGGTGGACTCAGCGCGGAAGTAAGCGGTGGTCGAACGATGCAGACGAATTGGAAGCGGCCTCGCGGTACGTGCGCGAAGAGCAAGGCGAACCGACACCACGACCACCCGAAGAGAGCGAAGATACACAAGGGTGAAGCGCGTGGGGGCGACAAGATTCCTTCGCTGGCGCTTCAGGCTTGCGCTGGCAAGCATCGGGTACAGAAGCCTGAAGCGCGAGCGAAGGAAATCGCCCACGGGAACGTGCGCGAAGATCGACGCCGGCTGGGGGCAGTCGTCCGACGTCGGAAATCGCTCCCGGGCGCGCGCGAAGGGAAGCGAGGATCGACATTCCTTCGCTTGCGCTTCAGGCTTGTGTCGGACTTCGCGCTGCCGGTGGCACTATTCGGCCGCACTGCTAAAATGGAGCTTCTATGAGCCAACACATCTCGATCCCCTCCTTCACCAATCTCATCGCCGAGCCGGATGCCAGCGAATTGGCCGTCACCGAGGCGGTAAACGGGATCGACCCGCCAGCGCCGCCGAACTTCGCCCCCCCAACTCGATGCACGCTCCGATGAAATCCAATATTGGCCGCCGTGAATTCGTTCTTCAATCGTCGACCGCGGCGGCAAGCGGACTGGCATTGGCCGGCGCCGCGGCAACGGCAATCGGCGCCCCCGCGGCGTCAGCTTCGCCGGCGCGGGGCGCGACATCTCCCGGCCGGCGAATTCGCGTCGGCGTGATGGGACTCGGCCGCGGCAGTGCGTTGGCGGCCGCGCTCGCTTCGCTCGCCGATGCCGAAGTCGCTTATATGTGCGATGTCGATCGTCGGCGGCTGGCGAACGGTATGAAGCAACTCGGCGGCGCGAAATCGCAGCATCCGCAAGCCGTCGCCGACTTCCGCAAGATTCTCGACGATAAATCGGTCGATGCGTTGGTCGTCGCCGCGCCTGATCATTGGCACGCCCCTGCCGCGATTCTCGCTTGTTCGGCCGGCAAGCACGTTTATGTAGAAAAGCCCTGCTGCCACAATCCCCACGAAGGCGAACTGGCCATCGCGGCCGCACGCAAGCACGATCGAATCGTGCAGGTCGGAACGCAGCGGCGAAGCTGGCCGGCGCTCATCGAAGCGGTGGAAAAAATGCGCGCCGGCGAAATCGGCCGCGTGCTGTACGCCCGGGCCTGGTATGCCAATCATCGGCCATCGATCGGGCGCGGCAAGCCGGCTCCTGTGCCCGAATGGCTGGACTACAGCCTGTGGCAAGGCCCCGCTCCCGAGCGGCCGTTCAAAGACAACTATTTGCACTATTTCTGGCACAACTATTGGCATTGGGGCACCGGTGAAATGGGCAACAACGGCGTGCACGGGCTCGATCTATGCCGCTGGGGATTAGGCGTCGATTATCCGACGCGCGTCGTCAGCGGCGGCGGAAAATATCGCTACGAAGACGATCAGCAAACGCCCGACACGCACACGGTCACCTTTGAATTCGGCGATCGGGCGATTTTTTGGGAGGGCCTCAGTTGGTCGCCGCGCGGCATGGAAGGGGAATCTTTCGGGGCGTCGTTCCATGGCGAACGAGGCACGCTCGTGATGACCGGTTCCGGTTATGCCATCTATGCCTCACGAACAAGGAAATCGGCACAGCGAATGTCGCGTCGGGGGATGGCGTGCACTTGCAAGACTTTCTCACCAGCATCCGCCAGCATCGCCCGCCGCACGCCGATATTGTCGAGGGCCACAAGTCGACGTTGCTTTGCCATCTCGGCAATATCGCCCACCGCACCGGCCGCACGCTCCACTGCGATCCGCAAGACGGCCATATCCTTGGCGACGACGAAGCCATGCGGCTTTGGACGCGAGAATATCGGCCCGGCTGGGAACCGGTTGTTTGATTTGCAGCCGCTCCGTCGCCGCACGCGACGGACGCTTTCTCCGCGCCTTTGCTAGCGTCGGGCTTTCAATTTCCCGAATTCCCCTTGAGTGGGTCGGGCGTTTTCGCTACAAGTCCCGATCTCTTCTTGCGTTTTATCGCCCGTGCGCCCTTTCGGGCCCCACGGCGATCGGGTTGCAGCGCCTATTCGGGCAGGAGCCTAGCGATGCGATTCTTGGTTCAAGCGATCGGTGTTTATTGCACCACGGCGATCCTCGGTTGGACGACCGCTGGCGCGCGGGCCGATCAGCCGGAGTTTCCCTACACCGCCTACGTAAGCATCGACGACGCCTACGTTCGTAGCGGGGCGGGCAAACGCTATTACCCGACCGATAAGCTCGTGCGTGGCGATGCGGTCGAAGTTTATCGGCAAGACCCGGGCGGATGGCTTGCGATTCGTCCGCCGCGCAAAAGCTTTAGTTGGGTGCCGGCCGACGTGCTTCAGCCGACAAAGAACCATCTGGCGATCGTCGCCGGCGATCGCGTCGCCAGCCACGTCGGCAGCCGATTGAACGAATCGCGCGGCGTCGTTCAGGTACGGCTGGAGCGCGGCGAGGAAGTCGAAATCGTCGCCGCCGAGCCGCTTACGATCAACGGGCAGCAAGAGCTGTGGTGCAAGATAGCGCCGCCATCGGGCGAATTCCGCTGGATCTACGGCAGATTCGTCGACCGCATCCGGCCGCCGCCGGTCGTGCCGTCGATTGCCGTCGAACCGCTCGCGCCGGCGACACCGGCAACTGCGAAGCCGTTTGTCGCGCCGAGCGACAATGCCGGCGCCAATTCCGACGCATTCGACTCGAATCTTATGGCGGTCGATTTGGCGCTTTCGGCAGCGGTGGTGCAAGAAATGGCGACCTGGCGATTCGACGATCTCGAACGCCGCGCCGAACGAGTGCTGGATCGCGCCCAAACTTCCGACGAGCGCAACCGCGCCCGGCAGTTGCTCGATCGAATTGCCAACTTCGAAGACATCAAGCGGCGCAGCGACGCAATTGCCGGGCTCGACACGGGCGTCGATCGACGGCGACTCCAACTCACGGCAATGACGACCGCCCCGGCAGCGCCGGCATGGTCGAATGGCGTGGCGCTAACGGGCGCCGCGTCGCGCTACGACGCGGTCGGAAAACTCACGACGGTGCGATCGCTACGACCGCACGCGCCCCCTTTCGCACTTCTCGACGCCAATCACGAACCGATCGCGTTTGTCACACCGATGCCGGGCGTCGATCTGCGGCCGCTCTTGGGCCATCAGGTCGGCGTGAGCGGCCAGCGCGGCTACATGCCGGAATTCAAGAAGGCCCATATCACCGCGATGCTGGCCGAGCCGCTCGACGGCTCCGATGTGATCATGGCCCTGCGCGATCAAATGCGCCGTTGAGAGTTGCCTGGCACTCGCAAGCGCCGTCTGGCAGTGCCTCCAGGTGAGTTTGACGTTCAGTTTGTTTGGGATTGAACCTCCGGCCAGACATAACGGTTTCGCCGCGCACAAGAATTCACGGCGCACGGCGCACGCACTGGCAGACTGCGCTTGCCCGTGGGCACCCGCCTGGCACCTGAGTGCCGCCCAGAATGCCGTTCCATGCGTCAAGCGGTGAGCGGCGGTTCGGATGCGGCGAAACGCCGGTGTTCGTTGCGGGCAAAATCGCTGCCGTTGCCGTGGGGCACGAAAAGACCGCGAATCCGCGATCGCAGGATAACGCCCTTTTCCAATCGCTCGGCAAACAGGCGATGCGTCAAGCGAACCGTCGGCGGCGCCGCGCTCGTCCACTCGAAGATTGTTTGCCGAAAGTCCGCGGGGTGGACCATCTCGATATAGCTCGGCAACGCTCCCGCCAGTCGGATCAGGCAGCAGTCTGGATTCTCCACGGCTCGAGCTTTCGAACCCATCGGCTGGCCACGAAATTCGACTGCCGAAGCCAGACGGTTGGTTTGGGCCATATCGCTTGGCACTGGACTCGTTGGCTGATCGCAGCACGATGCAAACGCGATTGGTGCGAGCCGATCGTCCATGGCGGCAAGCATCTGCCATGATTCAACGTGCCCGAGCGTCGTAAAAACTGACAAAGCCGTTTCGATATCCAGTTGGCTGGTCTGCACGGACACGACGAGTTCCAACTGCTCGATGGGTGCGGTCGGCGCGGCGTGTCCGAATCGATCGCCGACGCGCGGCGCATCGGCGAGAAAGGCCCTCGATCGTTCGGCGTCGAGCAATCGCCAGTAGATCTGCGTGCGAAAGGGGCGCGCGGCGGTTTCTGCGTACGTCGCGATCAGATCGTTGCCGCGCACGAAGGAATCGACGGCCGACGCCGCTGCCGCCGCCGATGCCGCTGCCGCCGCCGAGTCGGCGGGTTCTATTTGCACGCCAAAGAGCGAAGCGCCCGGGATCGGTTGCCCGCACAGAGTTTCCAATTGCATGCCGTCCGATGGGCGATCGAGATCAACCGTCGCCGTCAGACGCGGCGATTTTAGCGTGGCGATTCGTCCGACGAGGTGCCAGGCGGAATTCGGCATGAGGCGGCGTAACGGGATAGCGCGGTAACAAAAAAACCCCGCCGTCCACTTGCGCGGAGCGGCGGGGCCGGAACAGAGAAGAGGCCGACGCTAAGGAAACACTCTGGGATGAATGATGCCGCTATGAAACCGCTGAAAGAATCAGGACACGGAACTCGCCACGCCGAAAAGGCAAACCCCCCTGTCCCATCTCCCCTGATAATACCAGCTTCAACGCCGATGTCCAGCATTTTGGCAGTGCATTTCCGAAATTTTTTTCCGGGCTTCCGATTCACTTCAGTTCACACACTGGCCGCCGCTCGCCGGCGGCTTCGCCGTCAATTTTCCCACGTTATAATCGGGAACCGCAAACCCAAGCGCGGAAAGCCGCTTGCGGCATCGGTTGAGCGGTGATCGGTTTTGAATTTGCCCACCCGGCCCTTGGAGTTTGCCTGCGCATGCCAGATTTTCTTGCGGTCTGTGAACAAGCGGCCCGCGCCGGCGGGGCGACACTGCTGGAATGGGTCGAGCGGTTTACGGTCCGCGAGAAGGCGCCGTCGGATCTGGTTACGGACGCCGATGTTGCGTCGCAGGAGGCGGTCAGAAAGATCGTGCTGGGTGCGTTTCCCGATCACGATTTTCTCAGCGAAGAAGAACCGTGGAGCGCGCCTCCGAGCGGGTCGGTGCCCCGCTACCGTTGGATTCTCGATCCGCTGGATGGGACAACGAATTATGTTCACCGTATTCCCGACTATGCCGTTTCCCTGGCGCTCGAGCGGGGGGGCGAGGTGCTTGCTGCCACAGTGTTCAACCCTGTGCACGGCGAATGCTACACAGCTGCGGCGGGAAAAGGCGCTTATTTGAACGGCCGGCGGATTTCGGCCAGCGGTGTTACCGAACTAGCCCATGCCGTGGTCGCGGCAAGTTTTCCCCCAAAAATGACGGCGGATTCACCAATCCTGGCCGATTTCACGCGCATCATCGTGGCATCGCAGTCGGTGCGCCGAACCGGGTCGGCAGCCCTGAATTTGTGTTATATCGCGGCCGGCCGATTCGATGGCTTTTGGGCCCGCGATACCAAGGTCTGGGACGTGGCGGCCGGCTTTTTGGCGATTCGCGAAGCCGGCGGCATCATGACTGGCCTCGACGGCAGCCCGTTTCGCCTCGACCGGCCCGAATTCATCGCCGCCGCCACCGAACCCTTGCACCGCGAACTTCGTTCCATGCTTGGATGAGGGACGGCTGCAAGACTTCAGGCTACAGACTACAGGCTACAGGGACGCGCGGCGCAATCACGGCATGGGTGGCGCGGTGGGCCCGGACATGGATGTCGCGCGATGTCGTGCTTTCGATATGCTTGCGGGCTGGGTAAGATAAAGGCTTAAGACAGACCTTTTCGCCGTAGTTTCGGCAATTATTCTTTTCTATCGCGACCGAGCGGCAGATCCCTCGACTTTTTCGCGGATCGTGGCTGCTCCGCGGGACGGTGACCTTGCGGCATCGTGGACCTTTATTTTTGCTCCCGTGGCTACTGATGGCGTTGGCCGTCGCGCTACTTTTACCGCCGTTCGACGCGGCGCCGGCAAGGGGAGATCCGCCCGCCACACCTCAGGCGGCTCCCGCCGCATCGCCGCGTGCGCCAGCCGCCGCGAACGCTAGCGGGACGGTCGCCCCAGCGGCGCCGATCGCTGCTTCGACTGCGGAGCGGACGAGCGAGGTCAAACCGGAAGTGTACTACGTTCGCGATAAAGAGGGCCGCTTGGTGCCGGTTCCCGGCTTCAGCTATGAAGACTTCGTGCGCTACTACCGGTTGAAGGAGAAACTCGATCGCCCGGAGCCCGCCCCGCGTTTTGGCCTCGAGCAAATGACGCTCACCGGCGAAAGCCGCGGCGATCGCGTCGAGTTGACCGCGGTATTCAAACTGTTGCTGAACGACGCGGATTGGGTTCGTGTGCCGTTGCGGTTGAACCAATGCGTGCTCCGCGGCACGGCGGAGTTCAAAGGCGCGGGGGAGGAATTCTTGCAATTCGATCCGGTGGCCGATGGCTATGTGTGTTGGATCCGTTCGGCCGCGCACAGCGAATGTGAACTGACGCTCCATCTGTTGGCTCCGGTTGCCAACAGCGCGGAGGAAAGCCGGCTGGAGCTAAACGCACCGCATGCCGCGGTGTCGCAACTCACGCTGCACGTGTCGGCGGCGGGCGCGATCGCGGATGCTTCGCCCGGCTTGGCTCCTCCGGAGGTTATGCCAGCGCATCCGCCCGCCGCCGGCAGCGATATTTCCGTTCTCGGCGTGGGGGGCGATTGCTGGCTTTCGTGGCGCGGGCCGGATCAACCGCTGGCCCAGCTCTCATCGGCGCTGGAAGTCACCGGCGCCGTGCTCATGCGGATCGATGGCCGGAGCGTGAACAGCGACGCCACGCTGACGGTTCGCAGTTTCGGCGCCGAGTTCGACCGGCTCCATATTCGCCTGCCGCGCGGCGCCGAACTGATCGGTGGCCGCCAGGATGGTTACACCCTCACGGCCGGAAACGGCGCCGATGCCGGGCTGGTGGAAGTGAAGCTCGATCGCAAAACCGCCGGCCCGATCGACATCCGCCTCTCGACCGAGCGCGCCTACGATGTGACCAAGCCCGGCGAATCGCTGGAATTGGCCGGCTTCGCCGTGGCTGAAGCGATTCCGCATCGGCAATGGGGATATCTTGCCGTTGCCGTGGCGGGCGATTGGCAGTTGGTTTGGGGGGAAGAGAATCGCGTGCGCCGAGTCAGCGAATTGCCCGACAGCTTGCGGCGCAAGGATCTGGTCGCAGGCTTCGAGTATTACGGTCAGCCGAATTCGCTGAGTGTGCGGGTCATGCCGCGCAAGACGCGGATCAGCGTTGAGCCGCAATATGTCTATTCCGTGCGCGAGGATGAAGTTCGGCTCGACGCTCGACTCGATTACACGATCCGAGGGGCGAAGCCATTTCAGCTCGAAGTCGATCTGCCGGGCTGGGAAATCGACAAGATTCGCCCGGAAGGCGTGATCGACAGCGGAGCGATTTCAACATCCGCATCGGGAACGATCACGCTTCCGCTGGCCGAACCCGCCACCGGCGATATCGAGCTTAATCTCACGGCCCATCGCCGCAATGGACCGAGCCTGAAATCGATCGCTTGGACGCTGCCGCAGCCGCGGGTCGACGTGGTCGGCCCGGCTGAGGTCGCGATCCTGCCGGCCGACAACATCGAACTGACGCCGCGCCCCGCTCAGATCAGCGGTCTTGGGCGATCCAATGGTCGCGCGTTCACGCTGCGGAGTGGTGCCATCGGAGCATTGCCGCCGAATGCGTCGCCATTTGCCGGATCGGCCCAGGCGGCAGACGCCGCGGCCGGTCCGTTGTCGAAAACCGGGCCGGACGGGGGCCCGATCCTGGGGAATGCCGGCAACTCGAATGCGGCGGACTTTGCGGCGACGGCGCTTTTTTACCGGGCGGAGCAAGCCGACGCAAAATTCGCCGCCGACTTCGCCGTTCGCCAGCAAGACGTCAGCGTGGAACTCGACAATCAAGTCTCGATCCGCGATCGAGACGTCTCGGTCGTGCAGGCGATCGACTATCTGGTGCGCTATGTTCCGCTGGAGCGGCTAAGGCTTGACGTTCCCCGGGCGTTGTTGGAACAACGCCGGCTTCGCTTCGCTGTCGGCAAGGAAACGCTCCAACCGCAAGCTACCCCGTCCGAAACCGATCCCGCTCGAACGGCCGTATCAATTTCGTTGCCGCGGCCAATTCTCGGGGCGTTTCGCTTGGAAATCTCGTTCACGATGCCGGAGCCGCGGCCGGCCGGCTCGGCGAGCGCGCCGCTCGACTTGCCGCTTTCCGTGCCGCGCGACGGGAGCATCGTCGCCAACACCGCGGCCATCACCGCCCAGCCCGGTGTCCGGATCGATCAGCGCGAGGGGGCCTGGAATCCGCTCGAAACGCCGGCGGCGTCAGCCGGTGCGGATCAAACTCTGAGGTTGGCGGCATCCGATCCGACCGACGAATTGCGGTTGGCCATCAGCCGCGACGATAGCCGCCTGCAGAGCGCGACGTTTGTCGATCGGGCCTGGATTCAAACGTGGCTCACCGAATCGGTCCGGCAGGATCGCATCGCCTATTGGTTTTCCACGAACGAGGATCAATTGCGATTGGAATTGCCGGTGGGCATCGGCGCCGCGGACGTCGAACTCACGCTCGACGGACAGCCGCTGACGCCGTCGGCAACTCCCTCGGGTCCGCTCGTCATCGCCTTGCCACCGGAGTCGGAGCGGCGCGAGCACGTGCTCGAACTCCGTTATCAGTTTGCCGATCGTGGCCCGCACGACGGGTCGCTCGTGCTCGAAGCCCCGAAATGGGAAAACCACGTCACGATTCGCCGCACGTATTGGCAACTGCTGCTGCCCGCGGATGAGCACTTGCTAAAAGCGGCCGGCGATCTGACGCCCGAATACGACTGGATGTGGAATTCCGCCGATTTCGGTCTCCGCCGCGTGCCACTGAAAGACGATGCGCAACTCGAGCAATGGGTCGGACTAACGCGAGTCGGCAAAGCGGCCGACCCCTCTGCGGCGGGCCCGGCGCGCGTCGCCGAAATCGACGAACAGCCCGGTCGCGTCAATCGCTACTTGTTCAGCACCGCCGGGCAAGGGGGCCGATTTCAGGTCGTGATCGTGCGGCAGTGGTTGTTGCTCTTGATCGCGTCGGCCGTGGTGTTGGCGATCGGCTTGGCACTGATCTATTTTCCCCGACTAAGAGCAATGCGCACGTTGGTTGCCGCGGCGGCGGTCGCGATCGTTGCTGCGATCGTCTTTCCCGATCCGGCGCTGTTGCTCGCACAAGCGGGAAGCTTGGGCTTGTTGCTGATTGCCGCGGCGTTGCTGTTGCGGCGGCTTACAAGCCGGCAGCCGGCGGCCGTGAAGGCGAACTCGATCTCCCACCATACTCGGTTGGAACGCAGCTCGACGCGACTGCACGCGCCCCGCGAGCAAGAACTCGAACCGGCCACGACCGCCACGTCGCCGCCGGTCGTCGAAATGCCAAGCCGATCGCGCCTATGAATCGTTTCCGTTTTGCCAGCCGCTCCGCAAACGCCGCCGGGCATCGGCCTTTCCGATTGGCGGGAGCGCTTGTCGCCGTTTTGGCGGCGATGCTTCCACCCGCTGCGGCGAGATCCGTCGCCGCCGAGCCGGTCGCTACCGGTATTGCGGCAGCGGATTCATCGCCGCTACGGTTTCGCCGCGTGTATATTCCCGAGGATCAAATCGACCGCTGGCCGCGCGAAGGCGTCCGCTATTTGCCGATGAAGGCGGGCGAGTTCGAGCGTTTGGTGGGCGGGGCCAGCGGCGGTCACAGGCCGGCCCCGGGCGTATCTGCCGAGCCCGTATCTCCCGGAGCGTTGCAATCGGGGGCTGAAGTTGCGCAACCGCCCAACACGGATGTGGTGCGCGCGGTGTACGAGGCGCGCCTGCAAGGCGACGTATTGAGCGGCGGGCGGGCGACACTCCAAATTCGCCACGCTGGAAGCGCTCCGTCGCTGCTATCGCTCGAACCATGCCGGTTGGCAATCCAGGCTCCGGTTTGGGCGGAACCTCCGCCCGCCGCGGCATCGCCAGCTTCTTCGCCGCTTGCAAACCAACCCCCGCAAGACCTTTCCACGCAGCGCCCCGCGATCCTCGGTGTTGGCGCCGACAAGCAACTGACGCTGCGAGTCGAGAAATCTGGTTCGCTCGAATTCGCTTGGACGCTGGTTGGGCAGCGGGAGACGGGCGCGGCGCTTGCCTTTGATTTGCAGCTTCCACCGGCGGCGAGCAATGAGCTCCGGCTCACGCTTCCGCCCGGCTTGGTGCCCACGGTCGAACAAGGTTTTGTTTCGCTCGTCGCCGACGAAGGGACTGCTTCCGTGGCGAGCGTGAAGAAAGACCGACCGTCGGCCCGACGTTGGACGATCGATGTCGGCGGTCAAACGCAGTTCGTGGTGCGGCTGGCGCCGCGCGATTTCTTGCGCGATAGCCGCCCCTTGACGTTGGTCCGGCAATCGTTGGCCTACAGTTTTTCGCCGCACGGAATGCAGCTTTCGGCCGATCTCAAGCTCGATGTGCTCGGCGAGCCGATCGAGCGAATTGCGATGGTCGTGGATCGACCGTTAACGCTGGTCACTGCTCGCTCGGGCGGAACGCAGCTTTCATGGTACGAAACCGACGCAGCCGGCAAGAAACCAGGAGCCGCCGATTCCAATGCGGCCGCGGGGCCGGCACGGGATCGCAACAAGCCGCCGACCAACGATCCGCTGGGCCCACGGCGAATCGTCGTCGAGTTTCCCGAGCCCATCCACGGGACCGGACGGCTCGTGCGGCTGGGGTTTGTAGCGCCTTCGATTTCGCGAAGCCGCCTGCCGGTTATTCGACCGGCCGACGAGGGACTGTTTTGGCAGGAGGGAAGCGCATCGCTGCTGGTGCCGCTTCCGCTCGAATTGGACGAACTGACGCTGAAGGGCTGCCGGCAAACGAAGGCCGAGCCGCTTCCCGCCCCCTCCCTGGGCGACGCCATCTCGCTGCAATACTTCCGCCCGGACGCCGATGTGAATGTGGCGATCAAACGCCGTGGCGATCGCCTGCAGGTGCGAAGCGGAACGACGATCGACGCCGGCGGCAATCGGCTGACCGGCCATTATGTCGCGGATGTCTCGGCGCAGGAGGGTGAATGTTTTAGTCTTTCGGCCGGAGTGTCGCCGGACTGGATTATCGATTCCGTGGAAACCGTCCCCACCGATGCCCTGGCCGATTGGAGTTACAAGCCCTCGGCGGGTTCGGCCTTTCCGCTCGAAATCGCGCTGGCCAAATCGGTTCGGCCGGATCAACCGGTTCGGCTCATTATCAACGGCCGTTGGCGGCGAGCGCCGCCCGGAGAGCGATTGCGGCCGAATGATTTGGCGCTGGCAACGCTGCGCGAGGCGCCGGCAACGCGCCGCGTCGTAGCCGTTCATCCCGGGCCGCCCTACCGCTTGCAAACCACGGGCGCTGAAACGCTGCATCGGCTCGATCCAAAACAGCTCTCGGCGATCGACACGGCCTTGTTGGGCGGAGGCTCGATCGGCGAGGGGACGCTGCTTTTCGTCGACGATGAGGCGGCGGACGATCTGGCCGTCAGGCTGGCGAACGACACGCCTCGATTTTCCGGCACGGTGCGTCTCGATGCTCAAATAACCGATGCGTCGTTGGTCGAAGCCTATCGAATTCGCTGCAAGCCGGAGTCGGCGGAATTGGATCGGTTGCTGGTCCATTTCTCCCGCCGCCGAGAGGAGCCGATGCGCTGGACATTGGTGGATTCCGACAGCGGTGCCACGCAGGCTGGCAATCGAGTGGCAATCGGCAGACCATCGGCGAGCGACGCATCCGGCATCGCTGGGATCGGCGATTCGCAGGATCAGATCGTGGCCCGGCGGTTTTCGGCCGACGAGCAGGCAGCCGCGGGTCTGACGGCCGGTGGCGAGGTTTGGGAATTGACATTCCGCCAACCGGGGAGCAAACCGATCGAAATTCAGGCGGTGCGCACGTCGGCGCTCGCCGCCGACACTCCACTTTCGCTTGCCGAACTAGTGAAGGCGGATGAGCAACAGGGCTCGGTCGCGATTTGGTCGGCCGGACGCCGAATTCCGCAAATCAATAACCGGCGACTGAAGCCCCTGGCGATCGCCCAGGCCGCCACCGGCGCGTCGCCGGCGGCGGCCGATTCCGCCCCCCGCAAAGCGGCCGAACTGGCGTTCCGCGGCGACACCGAGTTGGCCGCCTACGATTATAGCCCCGTCGAGGAGATCGTCTCGGCGGCGGTGGATCCGGCGCCCAGCCTGACTGTTTCGCCGGCAGCCGAGCGGCCGGACGCCTGGGCCTGGTCGGGCCAATTGGATTCCTACTACTCGCCCGACGGATCGAGCCAGCATGTCGCGTGTTGGCGAATCGAAAACACCGGCCGCAAACGAGTTCGCATTCAATTGCCGAGCGGTGGGACCTTTCAGTCGGCCTGGATCGACGACATCCTGGCCACGGCCGGCACGCTTTCGACCGACACTGCACCGGCAAGCTCCACGCCGACAAACGCTGCATCCCCAAACGCTGCGCCCCCAAACGCTGCAACGTCCGCGAATGCGGCAAGTCGGCAAGCCGGCGCGAGTTTGCCACCGGCGCAGGGCGCTGCGGTCCGGCTCGAATTGCCGACGGGCCGAAGGTTCGTGCAGGTTGTGCTGCAATGGGGGACCACCGACGAGCCGCTCGGTCTGCTCTCATCGCGCACATCGCAGCTTGCCGAGATCGACATGCCCGTTCTGGCTCGCGAATGGCATGTTTGGCTTCCGCCGCGATTTCAAGTGAATGGGTCTGTTGCGCTCCGTCGATCTGCCTTCGACGCGGCGGCCACTTGGAGCCAGCGATTGTTCGGTCCGTTCGGCAGGGCCGCAGGCCAATCCGTGTTCAATCCCTTGGACAGCGAAGCGTGGGCTGGGTTGGTTCGGCCTCTGGTCGGCCGCGACGAGGCATGGGCGGAAGCGCGGCAATTCGTCGCGCGGCTGCAAGAGCGGGCACAGACGGCTCGATCACCCGTGAGTTCACCGATGAGTTGGGGCGAACTCCTCGCCGGCGCTCTGCCAAGCATGGCCGGGCGGAGCGAGCTTCATCCATTGCCTCTATTGATCGCCGCTCGCGCGCTGGCTGACATTGGTCTTACACCGCAAACGGCGGTTCGGCTTCCGTCGCCGGATGCGGCTGGTGGATCGCCGTTGACGGTCGCTGATCTGGTTGTGTTGGTCGATCCGAAAGCCTTGGTTCTCACCAGCCGCAGCGCTGCGGCGGTTTGGATGGGGCCCGGCTCGGCCGACCAGACTCAATTGCAATGCTACCCGAGCGGCCCGTTTCAGACCGAATTGAAACAGTCGCTCGACGCAACGAGCGCGCGATTCATTCCCGTCGAGCAATGGAGCTTCCCCGAGGGCCAATCTCCGTGGGGCCATGCGGCGATCGCCGGCAACGGACCATCGCTCGATCACGCGGGCTGGGCCGTCTACGACTTCAGTCTCTTCGACACTCCGCGGCGCATCGGCATCGCCGATCGCGACACGATGCTGGCGATTGGCTTTGGCGTGTTTTTATTGACGCTGCTGTTGGTGCTCGCGAAGCATGAGACATCCGGGAAGCGTCAGGCAATCGGGCTAACCGCTGCGACGGCATTGGCGCTATTGGTGCCGGCGGCTTGCGTTCCGCTTGGTGCCGGACTGTGGTTGGGGCTCGCCGCCGGCTTTGCGCTGCAACGGCTGCTGCGCGGGAACCGGCCAATCGGCGGCCGTCTGGCGCGTCTGCGGCGTGCAATGAAATGGAGCGAGAGCAATCCGCCGCTCGCGGAAGCCGTCGTGGTGAGTGAACGGGGAGGCGATTCCGGCGACACGACGTTGCCGGCCGTCGTCGTTCAAGCTCCACCTTCCGCTGCTCCCAGCGACTCGAAAAGCCCTCGCAGTCTGCAGCGGCCCTCGGGCTCCGCAGGTTCGTCGATCCGCAAACGCGGCGGACCGCCGGGGCCAACGCTGGGATTGCTGCTCGCGATTGCTTGTCTGGCATGGCATGACGCCGGGGCCGCCGAACCAAACAGCGGAGCCGCTCGCGCCGCCGGTGCACAAATCGGCGCGGCGCAGGCGGGCGCAGCGCCGGCGCCTTCCACGCAGCTTGGCGCCGGGAAGACGGGGGCAAACAGCGTCACGATTGAAAACGGCGGCGACGTCGATCTAGGCGGCACTTCCGTAAACAGCGGCCCGGGAAGCGAGGTCGACCAGATTCCCGCCGTTTTGATTCCCTGTGATGCCCAGCAGCAGCCGAAAGGGGATTTCTACCTCGTGCCGGAAGGGCTCTATCTTCGATTGATTCGCCGCGGCGAGCTGTCATCCGATACGAACGACGATTCACAGCATTGGCTCATTACGTCGGCCAATTATCGTGGCGGCTTGGTGAGGCTCGACAATGCTGGATCTGCCGGCTCTGGAGCGCTCGGCTCGGCATTGCTGGGCACCACGGATTGGTCGGCGGAATACGATCTCGAAGTGTTTTCGCTCCCGGCTCATATTGCGATTCCCTTCGGCGACAATGATACGAATCTCTTGCCCGACGGCCTCCGAGTTGATGGAAAGACGATTCCATTTCAGTGGGAAAAGGTCCAGCCCGCGGCGCGCAGCGAGTCGCAAACGCTGCGGCACACGGCAACCGCGAACGGCCGACCGGCGGCCGGGTATGGGGACAAAACGGAAGAGGATGGCCGCGTGTGTACGTTCAATCTTGTGCAAGCCGGACATCATCAGGTGTCGCTTGCTTTCCGGCCGACTGCGCACGATCTGGCGGGGGCCACGACCGTGTCTTACCCCATTCCGCGGCTCGCCAATTCACGGCTTGAACTTTCGGCTCCGGCCGATGCGAGGGTTGAAGTGCCCGGAGCGCGCGGCGAGCCGTCGCTCGATCGCAGCATCCGCCGAGACTCGAGCAACATCGCGGATCCTCCGGCAAGTCGGCTGACCGAGCGGCTCGGGCCGATTGGCCGCTTGACCGTCCACGGATGGCCTACTTCGAACGGCGGCTCCGCCAAGGCGCCGGTTGTCGATGTCGATGAACTCTATTGGCTCAAGGTGCGCCCCGGCTCGGTGACATTGGATGCGGAGTTCAACGTACGCGTTGCCGAGGGAAAGCTCATGCAATTGCGCCTGCTTGAAGATCCGCGGCTTCGCAGATTGCCTCTGGAGGCCGGTTCCCCGATCCGCGAAATGCGCACCGAAGAAGGCGAATTGCACACCATCTACGTCGGACTTGGTCAGCCCGTGGTTGATCGCGTGTCGTTCAAGCTCTCGTTTCTCTTGACCGATACGTCGGGGATCGGGAACTTGCGGTTGCCGCGGCTGGAAGCGCTCGGAGTTCGCTCGGCCCAAAAGGAACTGGCCGTGTCGGTCGATCCGCCGCTGGAGTTCGATCCTTCGGCAGCTTCGCCGCCGACGGCTGCAACTCCGCTTGCGCCCGTACAATTCTTGTCGGCTTGGGGAGCGGCCGAGGCCAAGCCGCAATTGGCCTACAAGCTTGCCGCCGGCGACACCGCCTGGAGCCTGCCGATCCACTCGCGCCAACCGCAAATCGAATCGCGAGAGCAAACCGTAATCGCCATCGAGCGCGGGCGCCTGCACGAAACGTGGCTGGCCGACCTGTCGGTCGTGGGCGGATCGGTTTTTCAGATCCAAATTCCGGCGCCGCCGCAATGGACCGTCGAGACGGCACTGTTGCGGCAAGAGGGCTCGCCGGATCAACCCGTCCGCTGGGCTCGAACGCCGAATGGAGGGCTGACGCTTTTTCTCTCCGGCCCGGCGGCGGAACATTCGAAGTTGCTGTTGCGCGGCGAAATGCCTTATGCGGATGGCGCGCATCAAACGGCCGCGATGAACGTTCAACTTCCCGATCTGCGGGTTGCCGGCCCGTCGGAAGCGCGCGTCGCTTCGCAATCGATCCTGTTGCTCCGCGGCGCCGACGTGCGGTTGGCCGTTTCGAACCCCGCGGGCTTGCAACCCTCGCCGATGCCGGCGTTGAATGCCGCCGTCGCTCGAGCGCTTGCCGACGGACTGCTCGAGCGGTTCGCGCTTGGCCGACTACGGCCGGTGGCTTGTCTGGCTGGCCGCGAAGCGGCGGGCAATGGCCCGGCGATTCGCGTCGAGGCGAACGCTCCGCGATTGGAAGGAAAGGAAACGACGACCGTTCGGCGAGTCAACGACACGTGGAAGGCGGCGGTCGATCTGGATTTCAAGGTTTCTGGCGGAGTGCTCGACACGGTCCGCTTCGATCTGCCGCCGCAATGGGCCGACATCAGCGAGATTTCTCCCTCCACGCCGAGCCAGTTGCTCGAGGTGCCCGGCGAACATCGGCGTCAATTGGTGCTTCGGCCCTCGGAGCCGTGGACCGGCGAGGTTCGGCTTCACCTCAGCGGGCCGATCAGCACGGCCGCGGGGCAGCGCGTGCGCGTGCCCGACGTGCTGCCTTCGGGCAACTTTCAATTGCGCCGCTACGTTTTGCTGCCGACCCGCGCCGGCGACCAGAATTTGAGTTGGGAAGCGAGCGGATTGAATTTCGAGCCGTTGCCGAAGCGGTTTGCTCCGGATTCGTCGCAAGTGGATGTTTATCGAATTTGCGAGGTGGTTGCCGAGCATTTCGAGGCCACGTTGAAATCGGTCGATAAGACGATCCGCCAGCCGCGGGTGCATTTGGCCGATATTGCCGTCACGTATTCCGACGCCGGCCAATGCTACGGCACTGCCACTTTCGATCTCGATCCGGCCGGGACCTCGAGTTGCCTGCTCGAACTCGCGCCGAACGAACGCTTGATCCACGCGCGGGCCGACGGTGTCGCGGCGATCGCCCGGCCGGTCGCCGAGAATCATTGGAGCATTGCGCTGGGAGACGCAGCGCTCCCGCAGCAATTGGAAGTGGTGTTCACCGCGGAGTTGAAAGAAGCGAGCCGCAACGGACGGCTGTTGCTTCCAGCGCCGGTGCTGATCGATTTGCCGGTCGAGCAAACGCTGTGGACGGTTTCCGCGGCAAGCGACGGCGCCGTAGGCGGAAGCCTGAACGTCGCCGGCGCTGCCCCGGCCACGGCCGTCGATCAGGATTTGATTCGCCTTCGCACGATTTCGCAGTTGCTCGAATCTGCCGGCAGTCCCCCGGCCACCGATTCGGGCGACCAACTTGCAAAATGGTTCGGCCCCTGGTCCGACCGGCTGCGGATGGCCCGGGCTGCGATCGACCGATGGCGCGCAGGCGCTGCGGAAACGACTGCCATACGGAACGCCGTGAAGGAGATGCATGCGATCGACGAGCGCCAAGCTAAGTTAGTTCGCCGCCTCGGAATCAAGCCGGCGAAACCGGCCGCCGAGCAGCAATCTGCCGATGAAGCGTTCGCACTCTGGAAGCAGACCGACGAACCGGGCGGTCCGACCGCCGATTACTACGTGCATGGGATCGGACCGACCCTTGCGCTCGGTCTGCCGCGTCGCGGGCCAGATGAAGTGGGTTGGAGGCTGCTGACGGCAATTCTGGGCGCCGGCGGCATGGGGATGATGTTTTGGCTCGCCGGGCGGCCCGGCCGATGGTCGGCGTTTTTCGCTTCTCCACCGTTGATCGCCGTGGCGATCGGGCTCTTCTGGTGGCTCGGAATGGAACCGAGTTGGCTAGGACTGCTGATTGTGGCGGGAGGCCTCGTCGCGGCGATTCCGTTGCGGCCGTCGCGGCCCAAGAAGGCCGAGCCAGCGGCCCCCCCCAGCACGCAGAATTTGCCGAGCCCGATTCGCTAGCCGGACCGATGCGGCGACCAGCCCGGGGCGCGTCGCCGCTAGCGTGCATTCTCGCGCGAAACCGATTGACGCCGCTGGCGCATTGCGGTACTTTTCGCCGCCTCTCATTTCGTTTCCGATGAATAATGCGGAGTTTTGCGCATGGGTGAGCCGGCGAAGACCAAGGTTCGGCCGAAAAATGACGTCTCCACAGACCGCTCTGCCCTTGCGGGAGAGGGCGGGGTGAGGGGTTCGAAAAGCGAAAGTTATTTTTCGGCCGAACCCCAGGCCGAATCGAAACGCTGCGATCTGTGCGACGGCACGGACTTCGAACTCATCGCCCGGCACGACCGCCGCGGCAAAGAGCTTCCCACCGGCTTATGCACCGCCTGCGGCCTGGTGTCGCATTGGAAAATTCCCAGCGAAGTCGACCTGCAAGATTTCTACGCCACTCATTATCGCCGCGAATATCACGGCGAAACCACGCCATCCGCCCGCCGCGTCATGCGGGCATGGCGAACCGCCAAGCGGATTCAGCGGCAAGTCGGCCCGTCGCTCGCGCCGGGAAGCGACGTATTCGACGTCGGGGCAGGCATCGGCTGCGTGGCGAAAGTGTTCGAATTGGCCGGCCATCCGGCGTCGGGCATCGAACCGAATTTCGGCTTCCAGGATTTTTCCAAGAACCAACTGAGGGCCCGCGTCGAGTCGGGCGATTTGTGGGACGTGCCGCGGCAAGCCGCCTGCGACACGGTGCTCTTGATCCATGTCATCGAGCATTTCCGCTCGCCACGGCAGGCGCTGCGCCACATCCATGGCATTCTCAAGCCGGGCGGACAGCTCTATGTCGAATGCCCGAATCTCGGCGCTCCCTTCACGACGCGGCCGAAGCTGTTTCACCTCGCCCACATCCACAATTTCACCCCTGCCACGCTGGAAATGCTCGCCCGCCGTTGCGGCTTTGAAATTGTGCGCTGGTTTTCCAAGCCGGCGGATCCGAATCTGCAAGTGCTGCTGCGGCGGATCGAAACGGAGCAATTGGAGATTATTGCCGGCAGCTACCGCCAAACGATGGCCGCGCTGGAGCGCTTCGGCCCCTGGTCGTACCACTTGCGCTTGAGCTACCTTCTTCCCCGCGCCGTCAAGTTGCTTTCGTATGCGCTCGAATACGCGATCGCCGATCGCTATGTGACGCGCATTCTGGGCAACTGCGCCGCCGCCGCCGAGGCCGCGGCAAAGGCAGCCGAGAAAAACGCCCCCGCCGATTCTTCCGATCAACGCTCCGCCGCTTGATGCGGCCATCTCACGGCGCGATCAAAAATCTTCTCCGGCGGGGGCTTGTCGGCTTGGGGCACTTTGTGCCATATTTCACAAGCTCAAAAGGCAATGGCTGGCCCGCGTTTCGGTCCGCTCGCCGCGCAGGCGCAACGGCTCGAAGCGTTGGACCTTTCGGCGGGGTCCGCTGTTCCTTCGCTCGCACCGTTTTGCCGAAGCCTTTTGAAGCACACAATTTCCGGCGCATTACCGAACGTCGCTCCCGCTTCAGGATGAATCGTAGCCGGTGGCCGAGTTCTTCAACAATTCGTGGGGACTGGCCCCCTGGGCCGCCAATACGCTGGCCGCATTGATCCAGGTCTTCCTGCTGATCAATGTCGTTGCGGGCGGCGCGCTC
Source organism: Pirellulales bacterium (assembly GCA_036267355.1). Lineage (NCBI taxonomy): Bacteria > Pseudomonadati > Planctomycetota > Planctomycetia > Pirellulales > Pirellulales bacterium. Next base: position 95,051 of record DATAWG010000082.1, read on the forward strand.
GTCTTCATTTGGCTCGAGCGCAAGATCGCCGGGCGAATTCAAGATCGCCTCGGGCCGACGCGCGTCGGCGGGAAGTTCGGCTGGCTGCAAACGCTGGCCGACGGCCTGAAACTGCTCACCAAAGAAGACCTGATGCCCAACGGGGCCGATGGATTCTTGTTTCGCGTCGCGCCCTACGTCAGCTTCTGTGCGTCGTTCGCGGCCTACGCGGCCCTGCCATTTGCCTTCGATTGGGTCGCGCTGCCGATGAATGTCGGCGTGTTTTTCATCATTGCCGTGCTGGGCCTTGAGGTGTTTGGCGTGATTCTGGCCGGATATGCCTCGGCGTCGAAGTGGTCGCTGTTCGGGGCGATGCGCGAGGCGGCCCAAGTGGTGAGCTACGAAGTGCCGCTGGGGATGTGCGTCGTCGTGCCCGTGCTCATCGCCGGAACGATGGATTTGGTGAAAATCGGCGAAGTGCAACAAGGCTGGTTCTGGAACTGGCTGGTGCTGCACGACCCGTTTACGTTCATCATCTTTTGGGTCTATTTCACCTGCGCGCTCGCCAGCGTCAATCGCGCCCCGTTCGACCTGGCCGAGGCGGAAAGCGAACTCGTCGCCGGGTTTCACACCGAGTATTCCGGCTTGCGGTGGAGCTTCTTCTTCATGGCCGAATACGGCTCGATGTTCGCCGTCAGCGGGCTGGCGGCCATTTTGTTTTTCGGCGGCTGGAACGGCCCGCTGCCGATCACGCACTGGCTCGGGCTGGCGTCGGCCACGAATCCATTGTTGCACTATCTCGGCAACCTGCTGGGCATGATCAACTTCATGGGTAAGTGTGTCGCGGGCGTGATCTTCATGATGTGGGTCCGCTGGACGCTGCCGCGGCTGCGGATCGATCAGGTGATGAAAACGTGTTTGAAATACTGCACGCCGATCGCGGCCGCGATGTTTTTGGGAGCGGTGGTTTGGACCTATTGCTTCCCGGGCGGACTTTGGCTCCCAACGCCGCGGCCGATGGGCGATGTGCGCGAAGAATGGCTGGGGAGCCCGCGGTTCGAATCGGGCGCTGTCGGCACAAGTTCGGCGGCCGACGGGGCCGCGGAAAAAGGTGGTCGCGCCGGTCGCGCCGCCCCCTCGCTAGCGCTTCGGGCTAGTGTGGGGCCGGCACGTGCGGCGTTAGCCCGAAGCGCTAGCGAGGGAGGCGGCGGCGTGCGGCCGTCTCCCGAAAGCGGACATGGGGGCTGACGCCGTGCAACCGATCAATTGGCATTCGGTCTTTTTCCTGCTGTTTTCGCTGCTGGCGTGCTTGTTCGCGCTGGCCGTGGTGTTTTCCAGCCACATCGTGCGGATGGCGTTTTACTTGGTGCTTTCGCTGGGGGCCACGGCGGGATTGTTTTTCCTCGCCGGTGCGGATTTCGTCGGCTCGATGCAATTGCTGATCTATGTCGGCGGAACGCTCGTGCTCTTGGTCTTCGGCGTGATGCTCACGGCCCAAGGGCCATTCGTGTCGATGAAGACACGTGGCGGGGAATGGATCCTGTCGGCACTCGTGGGCGGAGCGCTATTGGCAGTGCTGTTGCAAGCCGCATTTCGAATCCCGTCGTGGCAAAATCACCGGCCGGCGGACGCGAACGAAATGACTTCGGCGCAATCCCAACCGACCGCCACGCGATTGGGTCTGGGGCTATTAGGGGCTCGCGTCGATCGGCTCGATCAACCGGAAACACCGCTCACGGCCACCATGGCCGGATATTTATTGCCGTTTGAAATCGTGTCGGTGCATTTGTTGGTGGTGTTGATCGGAGCGGCTTATTTGGCCCGAACAAAGCGCCGAGCGAAGCCGCGCGCGGCTGCCACGGACGCGTAGGTCAGCCGGGGGCGAAGGGGCGAAGGGCCCCGCCGGCCGGGGCGAGGGGGACAGTCCCCGACGCCGAAATAGGGGACGGTCCCCGACGCCAACAAGGGGGACGGTCGCCGGTCCACTCAAGTCTCAAGCCTATGAACCTCTTTACCGAACCCGTCGGCGTGTCGCACTTCCTCGTGGTCGGGGCGGTGCTGTTCGTTTGCGGCGTGGTGTGCATGGCCACGAAGCGGAACATTTTGGGCGTGCTGATGGGAATCGAATTGGTGCTGAACGGGGCGAATGTGAATTTCATCGCCTTCGGGGCCAAATTCCTGCGGACCGACCAGAACATGTCGATCGGCTTGGATGGGCAATTGATCGCACTGTTCGTGATCGTGCTGGCCGCGGCCGAGGCGGCAGTGGCGTTGGCCATCGCGCTCAACTTTTACAACAACCATTCGACGATCGACATCGATCAGGCAGATGAATTGAAGGGATAACGCAGTAGGCACAATCGTGTGCCGTCAGCGGAAGGGCGGCGGACCGCGTTGTGAAAAATTACCGCGAACCGGCAGGGCAGACGGCACACGGAGTGTGCCTGCTAGTTTAACGATGAATTTAGCTTCCACATTACCGGTGCTCTTGGGCCTGGCTTGGCTCTTGCCTCTGGTGTCGTTTGCGCTGATCGTATTTTTCGGTCCGCGAATGGGGCAGCACGGCAGGCATGCCTCGACCGTGGCCACGGCGGCGATCATCGGCGCCTTCGTGCTTTCGCTGGTGGCGCTGATCGGCTGGATCGCCAATCCGCCGGAAAACGCCGCGGAATCGAAAGAAGCTCAAGCCGAAGCCCACGCGCTCACCGCGCCCAGCAAAACCGCACCGGCGCCGATCGAAAAGGCAGCGCCGGAAAAGACGCCGGCAAAAACGCGGCCAGGCGTCGGCCCGGCAGTGGGTGGCCCCGTTGGCGAAGCCGTGGAAGAAGAGCGGCAAGCCTTGCCGCGCACCTTCAGCGGCGATTGGTATACGCTCGCCCAATTCGGCCGCCTGCGGCTCTCGATCGGCTACTACATCGACGCCCTCACCGTGTTCATGTTCACGATGGTGACGCTGATCGCCTCGTGCATCCACGTCTACGCCAGCGGCTACATGCACGACGAACTGCACGATGTGACCGATCACGAAGTGACGCTTGCCGACGGCCAGCACCTCCATCGCCGTGGGCGCTATCATCGGTTCTTTCAGTACCTCTCGCTGTTCTGCTTCAGCATGCTGGGGCTGGTCATCGCGGGCAACATCTTCATGGTGTTCGTGTTTTGGGAACTGGTCGGCATTTGCTCGTATTTCTTGATCGGGTTTTACATCGAGCGGCGCAGCGCTTCGACCGCCGCCAACAAGGCGTTCATCGTCAATCGCGTCGGCGATTTCGGCATGATCATCGGGCTGATGGCAATCTGGGGCGGGCTGGGTACGTTCGCATTCGGCGATACGCGTGATGCCCAGGGGAACGTGACTGCGCAGGGCATTTTCAGCCTCGTGCGTCCGGCGAGCAACGACTACAAGCTGCAACCGCCCGACGGATTGGTCCGCTCGGCAGCGCCGCAGCTTGTCAGCCAGATCGTGCTCGATCATGCCGGCGCGCCGGATCTCTCAAACGCTAACTCCGAAATCGACGCCGAAATCGGCGATTGGCGCGCGGGCAAACGGGTGACGACGGATGAGAATGGCGCCGCCCTGCCCGACCCGACGCATTATGGCTATTTGCTATTGGTCGTGGCGGGATTAGGGATCTTTTGCGGCTGTGTCGGCAAAAGCGCGCAATTTCCGCTGCATGTTTGGTTGCCCGACGCGATGGAAGGGCCGACACCCGTGTCAGCGCTCGTGCATTCGGCGACGATGGTCGCGGCGGGCGTTTATTTGGTGGGGCGGTTTTATCCGGTCTTCGCCCCATCGGTGCTGCTGGTGATCGCGATCGTCGGCGCGATTACGCTGGCCCTGGCGGCAGTGATCGCGATCACGGCCGTCGATATCAAGCGCGTGCTGGCCTATTCGACGATCAGCCAATTGGGCTACATGATGCTGGCGATGGGTGTCGGCGGCTGGTTGGCAGGGCTGTTTCATTTGATCACCCACGCGTTTTTCAAAAGCCTGCTATTTCTCTGCTCCGGGTCGGTGATCCATGCCACGCACACCAACGACATGCGGCTGATGGGCGGCCTGCGCAAGAAAATGCCCTGGACGGCCTACACGATGCTCGTCGGCTGCCTGGCGATCAGCGGCGGGGCGATTCCGTTTTTGATCGGCTTCAGCGGTTATTACTCGAAAGACGGCATCATTGCCCAGGCCCTGTCGTTCAAGCAAGCGAACTCGAACCCCTGGTGCGGTTCGTTCTACTATGTAGCAGTGATCGGGGCCGCGATCACGGCGTTTTACATGTTTCGCCTCTGGTACATGACGTTTGCCGGCACGCCCCGCGATGCGCATGTGCATGCGCACGCTCACGAATCGCCCAAGGTGATGTACGTGCCGCTGGTGATTCTGGCGGTGTTTGCGTTGGCAATCGGCTGGCCGATATTTGGGTTGCCGAATTTGCTCGAGCAAGCGCGGCCGGCCGGCATCTTGCCGACGGTTACAGGCGGCGTGTTTGCGCCGTGGCTCGTGCATCCGAGCGAACACCTGTCGCACCATGTTCATGGCACCGCGACGATCTGGGCCACGGCGGCCGGCTTCGGCGGAATTTTGCTGGCCACGATTATTTACCTGTGGCGCATGCTCGATCCGGCGGAAGTGGCCGGCCAATTCGCCCCCATCTATCGGTTGATATGGAACAAATTCTATTTCGACGAGTTGTATCAGGCCGTTTTCGTCGCTCCGGTGATGTTCATTTCCCGGCGCGTGGCGGATTTCGATCGCACGCTGATCGACAGATTCATCAATTGGTGTGCCAAGGCGGTGCGTCGCGTGTCGTCGGTCGACGATGCGATCGATCGCTGGTGCGTCGATGGGCTGGTGAATTTCACCGCTCGATGGATTCATGGCGCCGCAGTGTCGATGCGCGGCATCGAATCGGGCCGGCTGCGGCAGTATGTGATGTGGATCGTCATCGGCACGGTCGGCCTGTTCGTGTTGGCGAGCTTTTTTTGGAACGTGAATTGGGGAGGCTAAAGTAGCAGGCAAATTCCGTGTGACGTGAAGGCCGAAGTAAGAATAGCATCGTTCGGCAGCGCCATCCTCGCTAACGCTTCGGGCTAGCGTGGCGGGTGGCGACGCTACACTAGCCCGAAGCGTTAGCGAGGACGGATGGCACGCGGAGCGTGCCTGCTACGGAGAAATCGCAGTATGACAAATCCATACGTTGTGCCATTGAGCTTGCTCGTTTTTCTGCCGGCATTGGGCGCCCTAGCCTTGGCGTTTTTTCCCAAGGACCGGCCCGAAACGGTGCGGCGGTTCGCGCTGTTCATCACGATTCTCACCTTCGCGCTTTCCGTGTGGCTGGCATGCGGGCCATCGGTCGCGCCCGGCGGTGTCAAGCCCGACACCGCCCGATTCGGGATCGGCCTGAAGGGCATGCAGGACATCTTCTCGGTCCCTTGGATCAGCTCGTTCAATATCTACTATCTCATGGGCATGGATGGCATCAGCTTTCCGCTCGTGTTGCTGACGACGTTTGTCAGCATGCTGGCGATGGGGGCAAGCTGGCCGATCACCAAAAGCGTCAAGGCCTATTGCATTCTGTTTTTGCTGTTGGAAACGGGCATGCTGGGCGTGTTTTTGGCGCTCGATTTCTTCCTGTTCTACGTGTTTTGGGAAGTGATGCTATTGCCGATGTATTTTCTCATCGGCGTGTGGGGCGGTCCGCGGCGTGAATACGCGGCGATCAAGTTTTTTCTCTACACGCTCTTGGGCAGCGTGCTGATGCTGATCGCGATTCTGATGCTCTATTTCAAGAGCGATCTGCGCACGCTCTCGCCGGAGCAACTCACAGCGACGCACGTTGCCGAAGCTCCCGCCGACGCCGCAGCGATCAAATCGGCCGCGACTCCGCAACACACGTTCAACATCCTGGCGTTGCAGAAGATCGGCCAATCGCCAAACTCCGCGTTCGGCGATGAATTGCTCTGGGGCAAGAGCGTGGGCTGGTGGGCCTTCTTGCTGCTGTTTATCGGATTTGCGATCAAGGTGCCGGCCGTGCCTCTGCACACATGGCTTCCGGATGCGCACGTCGAAGCACCCACGCCGATCTCGATGATTCTCGCGGGCGTGCTGTTGAAGATGGGGGGCTATGGCATCATCCGAATTTGTTTTCCGATCTGCCCCGGCGGCGGTTATGAACTGAGCTATTTCGTGTGCGCGGTCGGCGTGCTGAGCATGGTGTATGGCGCTTTTGCGGCGATGGCCCAAAAGGATTTCAAGCGCCTCGTGGCCTACAGCTCGGTGAGCCATATGGGCTACGTCGTGCTCGGGCTCGGAGTGTGGAGCGCCAACAGCGGGCATGTTTACAACCCACTTTACTGGTCGATGGGCGTCAACGGGGCCATGTTCCAAATGATCGCCCACGGCATCAGCTCGGCCGGCATGTTTTTCATGGTCGGCGTGGTCTACGACCGCGTGCATCATCGCAATCTCGATCAGTTCGGCGGGCTGTTTGCGCGGATGCCCGTCTATTCCGGCTTGGCGATTGGCGTCTTTTTCGCCGGCTTGGGGTTGCCTGGCTTGTGCGGATTCATCGGCGAATTTTTGGTGACGCTGTCGGTGTGGAACTACAGCCACGCGCTGGCGATCATCTCCGCGGCCGTGGTGATTCTGACGGCCGGCTATATTTTGTGGACGATTCAGCGCGTTTATTTGGGGCCGGAATACAAGGGCCCACACGGCGACCATCTCCATCCGATCACGCCGCGAGAGATCGCCATTGCCGCGCCGCTTTTGGCGCTTGCAATCCTGTTCGGCGTTTATCCGCAAGCGATTTTCAATTACATGGAACCGAGCGTAACGGGGCAAGTGAGCCAATTGGCCGACTGGACCCGCACGGTGCACGATCGGCCTGCGCAGGTGGCGAGGGATGACCAGTTTCCAAGGTTGGGTGCCATGCCCACTGCCTTGAGTGGGCACGTGTCTAGTACCCTACCGCGAAGCCAAAACATGCCCACGCAAAGCCGTGGGCATGGCACCACCAACGAGCAACCAACGGCTTTCGTTCAATGATCCCACTCGTTGCCCAATCCAGTCTTTCGCAGCTCGTCGACGCGCTGCTGCGCGACACCGCGGCAGTCAGCCTGCCGGCGTTTCGCACGGAGCTGACGCTCTGCGCCTCGATCGTGCTCCTGCTGCTGGTGCGGGTGTTTTTCGGCAGCGATCGGGTCAGTGCGTTTTTCCTGGCGCTCGTCGGATCGCTGGTGGCGCTCTATTTCGCGCTGCCCTGGACGCAGCCGGCGGGGCTATTGGTCGACGGGCATGTGGTGCGGCATGAGTTCTTCACCGGCATGTTGGTCTACGATTCGCTGGCGCTCTATTTCCGCGCGCTGCTGATGTTCTTTGCCGTGCTGTTCGTGCTGCTCACGCGGCTGACCGGAATTCCCGATCGCGAAGACGCGCCCGACTTTTATGTCCTGATGCTCGGGGCGACGCTCGGCATGTGCCTGATGGTGACCGCCAATCATCTGCTGACGATCTTTTTGGGCGTCGAGATGGCGAGCGTGCCTTCGTATGCGTTGGCGGGGATGCTCAAGGGGCGCCGCAAGAGCAGCGAAGCGGCGTTGAAATACTCGGTCTACGGGGCCGGGGCGGCCGGCATCATGCTCTATGGCATCAGCCTGTTGGCCGGCGTGCTCGGCTCATGCCACTTGCCGACGATGGCTAACCAACTGGCCGCGATGGTGCAGTCGGGCCACTTGGGCGATAGCGCGATGGTGTTGGTGCTGGGCGGGCTGATGGTGATGGTCGGGCTGGCATTCAAGCTCTCGGCGGTGCCGTTTCACTTCTGGTGCCCCGACGTGTTCGAGGGGGCCAGCGCCGAGGTGAATGCCTTTCTTTCGGTGGCCTCGAAAGCGGCGGCATTGGCGCTATTGATCCGGGTGGTGGTCGGGTTTGGATTTATTGCTCCGGCGAATGGCGTTGCGAGCGTTGCCGATATGGCAACACCGGTCGCGTTCTCGGTCGCCGATAATGGAAAAACGCTGGTTGCGGAGCGCGTCGCGAGCGACGCGGCCAACCAGCCGGTGGTCGATCCACCGCACGACGCGCGGATCATGGCGCTTGCGCCGGCGCGAAATTTCATGGCGATCCTGGTCGCCTTTTTGGCCGCGATCACCTGTACATTCGGCAATATGGCCGCCTACGGCCAAACCAATATCAAACGCCTGCTGGCGTATTCGACGATCGCGCATGCCGGCTACATGATGATGCCGATCGCGGCCGGGCTGGTCTTGGCCGGCAAGAATCCGGCGGCAGCCGAGACGGCTTTCGCCGCGGTGCCGTTCTATGCCGGCGTTTACCTGTTCATGAATCTGGGCGCGTTTGCGATCGTGGCTCTATTGCGCAATCAGTTGCGGAGCGAAGAGATTGCCGACTACGCCGGGCTGGTGCGCAATTCGCCGGGGTTGGTGATCGCGCTGGGCGTGATCGTGTTCAGCCTCGTCGGGATTCCGCCGCTGGCCGGCTTTGCCGGAAAGCTGGTCATTTTTTCGACGCTCGTCGACGCGATCAACCACGACGCCGCCCGGGGCTTGATGATCACGCTATTGGTGATCGGCGGATTGAACACGGCCCTGGCGCTGTTTTACTATTTGCGGGTGATCAAGGTGATGACCTTCGAGCCGGAGCCCGACGAGCGGCCGCCGTTTACGTTTCCGCTGGTTTCGTTTTCCGGAGCGTATATCGTGGCGATCAGCGCGCCGGTGTTGTTGTTGGGACTGTGGTGGAACGATTTGTACGTTTGGGCCGCCGCGGCAACCGCCCATTTGTTGTGGTGACAGAGTAGCAGGCACACTCCGTGTGCCGTCTGCGCCGCAGCAGGGCTTTCGAATCGTTTCCGTTTGACGGCGTTTTATCGCGGCCGACGGCACACGGAGCGTGCCTGCGACGTTGACGTTCATGGCTTCGCGAGGCGGAAATTTGATGCGACAACACGAAGCTCAAGATGTGCTCGGCCGGCTGTTCGTGCTGCTTTATCGTTCGCTGCCGATGTATCTGGCCGAGGCCATGCCGTGGACGCATCCCGGCGGCGAGCAGGCGCAGCGTGTATTGGCCGGAATGGTGGCCGACGCCAAAGCGTATTGCCAGCGGATTGCCCAGCGAATCGCGCAGCTTCGTGGCCGGCTGGATCTCGGCGAGTTTCCGATGGAATTCACCGATCTCAACATGCTTTCGCTCGACTATCTGCTTACCGAACTGGTGCGCTGGCAGAAGGCGGACATTCGCAGGATCGAAAAACTGGCTACCGAGCTTGCCGCAGAAAGCGACGACCATGCGCTGGCCGAAGAGGTGCTCGGCAACTGGCGCGGGCATTTGCAATCGCTCGAAGAACTATTGCACCGCCCCGCCGGTCCGCCGCTAAAAATCGCCGCGGCCTCCTGATCGTCGTGCCAGCGGCGCGGCCGTCCTCGCTAACGCTTCGGGCTAATATGCCGTAAACGCACAGCAGCCCGAAGCGCCAGCGAGGGTGCACCCACCGAATCGAATTACAGATTCCAGTTGGCGCAAAGCTTCTCGCGGAAGGCGCTCCATTCGCGCGTGTGTTCGGCGTTGCTCGGCTGATGGGCCAGCAGTTCGGCGATCCAATCGTCCATGCGGCGAAGCCGTTGGGCCATCACTTCCACGACGTTGTGGGAGAGCTTGTAGGCAGCCATCACCCCTTCGTCGAGCAAGTCTTTGTAGTCGGGGTAAGAAATCCGCAGCAGTTGCACGGCCGATTGGGCCCGCACGTCGGCCGAGTGCGGCGCCGGATGAAAGAACGACATTTCGCCGAATTGATCGTACGGCCCGAGCACCGCCAACACGAACGCCGCGCGGACCAACTTGCCGTCGGGCGCCGGTTGCTGCACGTGCTTGACCACTTCGCATTTTCCTTCGATCACGACCGACAGCTTGCGGCACTCTTCGCCTTGGCGAGCGATCGTCGCGCCGGCCGCCCAAGGCTCGAGCCGAGTGATCTCGGCCAATTGGCGCCGTTCGGTCGCGTTCAAATTCCGAAACAACGGTATTTCAGCGAGCAGTTTGTCCAGCACGATGTCGGTCGTCATGATCCACCTCCGTTTAGGAATCTCGAAATGAGCGCGCGTCGAAGGAAAACTCCGTTGCTCGCCCCCGCCGTCCTCGCCAACGCGTCGGGCCAGTGGGGCGTGTGGTTGAGGAACACTAGCCCGACGCCTCAGGGAGCACTTCGGAAACCGAAGCTATCTCTCCGGGCCTTTGGGCCACGACCGGTCGATTAAATGTAGCTCTGCGATCCGCGTGCCGTTGCGGCGTCCGTGGATAACCGCTAAAGCTCGGCCGAAAAATAAGTTCCGTTTTTTCGCACCCACTCACCCCTGCCCTCTCGCGCAAGGGGAGAGGGGCTTGCGGAGAGTTATTTTTCGGCCGAGGCTAAGTTATGCCGCCGAGCACGGTGGCGCGGCCCACCCGGCCGATGCCGAGCATGAATGCGGCCGTCCGCAACGACACCTTCCGCTCGACCGATAATTCCCACACGCGCTGGAAGCCGTCGGAAAGCACGTGGTCTAGCTCCTGGCGCACCCGGTTGATGCCCCATTGGTAGTGTTGCCGATTTTGGGCCCATTCGAAATAGCTGGCCGTGACGCCGCCGGCGTTGGCCAGGATATCGGGCAGGATGATCGTGCCGCGCTTGGCGAGGATCTCGTCGGCGTCGGGCTCGGTCGGGGCGTTGGCCCCTTCGACGATGATCGGGGCCTTGATGCGCGGTGCGTTTTCGGCCGTGATCACTCCCCCAAGCGCCGCGGGGATCAATAGCTCGACATCCAGCTCGAGCAGGGCCGCGTTGCTGATCCGCTCGGCTTCGCTGTAGCCCTCGAGCGTGCCGCGATGTTCGCGCGTGTAGCGGAACATGCCCGTTAGATCGAGCCCCTTGGGATGGAAATAGGCGCCGCTGATATCGCTCACCGCGACGATCTGGCACGTCGCCTCGCCGAGGAATTTGGCCGTATGCGATCCGACGTTGCCGAAGCCCTGGATCGCCACGCGCGTCAGCTCCGGCTTGCGGCCGAGCCGGCCCAACAGCTTCATCACCAAAATGCCGACGCCGCGCCCGGTGGCTTCCTCGCGGCCGGGCAGGCCGAACATTTCGACCGGCTTCCCGGTCACGCAGGCCGGGCTGAAGCCGTGATATTTGGCATATTGGTTCATGAACCAGGCCATCACCTCGGCCCCCGTGCCCATGTCGGGAGCAGGGATGTCGCTGTCGGGCCCGATGAGATCGTGAATCGCATCGACGAATTTGCGCGTGATGCGTTCGACTTCGCGGAGGCTGAGCCGCATCGGATCGATGGCGATGCCCCCTTTGGCGCCGCCGTAGGGGAGATTGACCACGGCGGTTTTCCAAGTCATGAGCGCCGCAAGGGCCCGCACTTCATCGAGATCGACCTGCGGATGATAGCGCAGGCCGCCTTTCATCGGTCCGCGGGAATTGTTGTGTTGCACGCGATAGCCGATGAACGTGGCCAGTTCGCCGTCGTCCATTTCGACGGCGATCTGCACCTGCACTTCGCGTTTGGGGATGACGAGCAAGCGGCGCATATTTTCCGTCAGATCCATCTGATCGGCCGCGCGATTGAAGTAGATTTGCAGCGCGTCGAATGCTCGCATGGGAGGAAGGCTTTGAGGCTGTGAGGCTGTGAGGCTGTGAGGCTGTGAGGACGGATTCCACCGACCTCCTATGTGAATTGATGTGGCAGCGCCAATCTGTGGAATCATAGTGCTGCCGGGCTGGGGGCTCAAGGCGGACGCTGCCGACGTCGAAGCGGCGTCGTGAAACCGCTTTGCAAACATGCTTGCCGGCGCGTACCATGAATAGCGGAGAGGCTTGAGGCTGGCGGTCCGGGGAATCCGGCTCGGACCACGGCAGCGGACTGGCAGCGTCGCGCGGCGGGGGTTCTGGTCGCGCGGTCGTGCCTCAAGCCTGTAGCCTCAAGCCTTTAGCCTTTCGCGCCCATGGCCGTTTCGATTCCCGATTTTTGGCGTTTGGCGGTGGAAAGCCGCCTGCTGGCGGCGGCCGACTGCGATCGCTTGAACGGCGAATTCGCGGTCGTGAAAGGCGCGGCGTCGCAATCGAATGCCGTTACGCTCGGCGAATGGCTCGTCGCCGGCAGGGCGCTGACGCGTTATCAAGCCCGAACGCTGCTGGCCGGGCAGGCCGGCCCGTTCTTCTATGGCGACTACTACGTCTACGATCGCATCCGCTCGAAAGAAGGCCGCCTGGCCGGCCTGATGCGCGCGATGCATATGCCGACGCGGCACCCGGTGCTGCTCTATTTCATCACCGGGGCTGCGGCAAAGGATCCGCAGTGGTGGCAAGTCGCGGTGCAACAAGTGGCATGGGCCTGTTCGGTTGGCCATCCGTTTGTCGCGCAGTGTTATCAGTTGCTCGAGCTGGGGCGATACAAAGTCGTGGCGATCGAAGATCTGCTCGGCGATCCGGCTGCGGGGGGCGAACGGCCGGCAGGCGCTGCCGACAGCACGCTCGCCGCCCGGCTTGCTCCGGGCGAACGGCTCGCGCCGGCAGATGCCTGCCGCGTGGCGTATCAGATCGGACTTGGACTAGCGCGGCTCCAGCAGTTGGGGCAAGTGCACGGTTCGATCTGGCCGGAAAATATCTGGCTGGCGGCGGATGGTTCGGCGAAACTGTTGCAAGTGCCGCTTGCGCCCGAGCCGGCAACGGGCCCCGGGCCGCTCGATTGGACGGCGGCCGATCCAAACGGCCGATTGTCGCTGGCCGCCGACTACGCGGCGCCGGAACTGGCCCAACTCGGCCGGCCCCCGGATATGTGCAGCGATGTCTACGCTCTGGGGGCGACGCTGTATCAAATGCTTTCCGGTTGGCCGCCGTTTCCGGGGGGCGACGCGGCCAGCAAACTTTCGCGGCATGCGTCGGAATTTCCGGTGTCGCTCGAGCAATTCGGCGCGCCGCAGCCCGTCGATCAGTTGGTCGGCTATTTGTTGGCGAAAGATCCGGCGGGGCGATACCAATCGGCGGCCCAGGTTGCCGAGGCTTTGGCCTATTTCGTCGATCCCGCGGTTGTGAGCTATGTTCCACCGTTCGCGGCGACCGCCTCGACCTACGACCTGTGGCTGGAGACGCAACCGCGAGTGCCCGGCATGGCCCCCGGCGCGATCCCGACGGCATCGAGCTTGGCGATCTACACGGCTGCTCAATATGAAGCGGCGCGAAACGGCGCTGCTCAAAATGCGGCGGCGGAGTCGGGCTTGGCGTATCCGATGCACCCTGCGGCACAGGACTACATGCCGGCTCCCGCCGGGCAACAGGGCTCCGAACAAGCTTCCTCGTTTTTCGAATCGATTCAGCCCACCGCTCCGGGCTACGATGCGGCCGGTTTCGTTGGAGCCGAGGCGAGTGCGCCACCGCCAGAGTTCGCGGATTGGGGAGCCGCCGCGGCTGCGGCGCCGCAAGAGTTCACCGCCCAAGCGGAATACGCAGCCGGGCCGTATGCAGCCACACAGCCCGCGGGCGGCGGCGCCGCCGTGGCGGAAGCGATGGTCGCCGCTGCCGCAGCACCGGCCGCACTGAACCTCGACGCCGTTCTCAATTCCGCTCCATTGCCGGTCAAATCAAAATCACGCAAGGCCGCGGGCTCCGCGGCGCCGAAAGCGAAATTGAGCCCGCTCGCTCTGGCAGGGCTCGGCGGCGGCCTGGCTGTGGTCGCCGTCGTTGTCGGCTTGGTGCTGTTCCGCGCACTGAGCGGCGGAACGGACGACAATGGGCAAGTCGCACTTGATACCACGAATAGCGCAACAATGCGTTCCATCCCCAACGGACCGACCAATCCGGGCGCCCTACCCGGAAAGGTTTCCGGAAATACCGGCGATCCCGGCCAATCGCCCAAAGCCCCGCCCGCCAGATCGCCCGCCAGCGGCGGCAACCAGACGCCGGTGGAGACCGTGCCCGACGATGGAATCTCGCTTTGGGCTTCGCCAACCGCGGGACCGCCGCTGCCGACCGATTACATCGCCAGCGGCGCGCAATTGATCCTGGCCGTGCGACCGGCAAACATCTTGCGCCACCCCGACGGCGACCAGTTGCTCCCCGCGCTCGGCCCTTGGGGCGACATTGCAGCCCATGCGGTGAAAGATGCGACCGGTTTGGATCTAAATCAGGTCGATCAGGTGTTGCTGGTGATTCACGACGGAGGAGACGGCAAGCCGGTCGCGACCGCGATCTTCCGCACCACGGAAGCAATGGCGCCCCAAGAACGGTTGCCGGCCTGGGGCAACCCCACGGCGACGACCGACGGCGACGCCACGTACTACCAAGGCGCCAAAGACTCATTCTTTCTTCCGGCGAAAGAAGGAGGCAAACTGCTCGTAGTCGGACCGACGGCGCAGATCAAAGAGATCATCCATCCGACGGACGGGCCGCCGGCAATGCCGCGCAGCCTGGAATTGCTCCTTCCCCACACGGATGCAAACCGCGACGTTTCGCTCGTGTTCGTGCCGGCGTATTTGTTCGGCGACGGCCAATCGGTGCTATCGGGTCCGCTCTTGGCGTTGAAAAAGCCGCTCGAGGATTATTTCACGACTGACGTGGGCGCGGCACAGCTCAGCCTGCATTTCGACGCAAACTTTTTCGCCGAGCTGCGCACGGTCGGGCTGCCGGGCAAGGAAGCGAGCACGCTTTCGGACGATTTGTTGCGGCGATTGAAGGCGGTGCCGGCGAACGTGGAAAACGATCTCGACGCCCTCAATCTGCATCCCTACGGCCGAAAGCTGCTCCGCCGGCTTCCGGAATGGATGCGGCTATTGAGCGATTACACGCGTGGCGGCGTCGATGCCGACGAACCGGTGCTGCGCTGCTATTTGCCGATGATCGCAGCGCCGAACCTGCTGATGGGAACGGAATTGGCCTTGGCCGAGCAGCCCATTCAAGGGAGCGGCGCCCTGGCGGGCGGGCCAAAAAAGCCGCAGACGATCGCCGAATTGCTGAAAAAGAAGACCACGCTTACCTTCCCTCGCGACACGCTGGAAAAATCGCTGCAATTGCTTTTCGAGGATGTCGGAATCAAATACGAAATTCTTGGCCCTGATTTGCAGTTGGAAGGGATCACCAAGAATCAATCGTTCGGCCTGGATGAGCACGACAAGCCGGTCGAGGAAATCCTCCAAAAAATCATGCGTTTGGCAAATTCGGACGGTAAACTAGTTTATGTGATCAAACCCGAAAAACCCGGCGGTCCGGAAATGCTGTTTCTGACGACCCGGGCTGCCGCGACGAAGCGCGGTGACAAACTTCCGCCGGGCCTGGAAGCCGGACCGGCCAAACCGACGCCCAAGAAGAAGTCGTGAAGCCCTTCGCCGTTTCTTGCACGACCTGCCGCGCTCGGCTGAAGGTTTTGGACCCTGCAGCGATCGGACAGATTCTGGCCTGTCCGAAGTGCCAGAGCATGGTTCAAATCGAGCCCCCGCCCGACTGGTCGCCCGACGACGAGGCGGAGGTTGCCGCGGCGGGGGTCGCAAGTGCTGCCGTTACGGGCAAACCTATCGCGCCGGCGTCGCCTCCGCTCGCGGTTTCACGCGCCGCGCCCGCCAGCGGCGACACCGCAAACGTTGCCGAAGCGGCGTCAAAATCGGCAATCGCGAAATCAGCGCCTGCATCGCAATCGCCAGCGAAGCCGAATGCGGCAACCGTGGTTGGAGCAGATTCGACGGCACCAGTTTCGGCAGCCGCAGTTTCGGCAGCCGCAGTTTCGCCGGCGGCAGTTTCGGCAGCCGCAGTTTCGCCGGCGGCAGCTACCGTCGCCGCCAATCAGCCAATCATTGCGGCCAGCGTGCGCCGTGTTCCGATTTCGCCCGTCGATGCATCGCAGTCGGCCGCGGAGGCGTCGCGTTGGTTTTGGCCGACCTTCAGCGGCGTGACATTGTTGGCCCTTGCGGCAGCAGGACTGGTGATCTACTGGAATCGGCACGACGCCGCGTCCGCCAGCACTCCGGCCAGCATGCAATTGAGCGCGGTCCCACCGAGCGTCGAAATGTCTGCCGCGCCGCAAAGCAAGACTCCGGAACCGGTGAAGCCGGTACGAACGGTTGCTGCTGCGGTCGCAACGCCATCGGCGCCGGCTGTTGCAGTTTCACCCGCTGTCCCGCCGAAGGCGGTCGGGCCGACAGTTGCACCGCCCGTTGCTCCAGCGCCTGTTCGCGCCGCTCCGCCGGCCAAGCGACCCGCGGCGCCGTCCGTTGCACAAGCAGCGCCGAACGTGCCGCAGCCAGTCGCTCCGCAGCCGACGGTTCCACAAGCCGTCGCGCCGCTGGTTGATCCCGCCGCTGGCGTTGCGGAAAGCGATCCGGCCACCGGGCCAATGCCCGATCCCACGCCGGCCGCAGCACCGCCGGCCGCAGCGTTGCCGGTTGCAGCGCCGCCGGTTGCAGTGTTGCCGGCTGCAGCGGCAGCCGCTCCCGCTGCGCTGCCGCCGATGGCTCGGCCGAGCCTGCAGCGAATCGCGCCGCGCGATGTCGATCTCGACGCACGGTTGGCCGATCGCGTGCAGGCAATCGAATTCCAGGAAGCGCCGCTTTCGCAGTTCTTGAGCGATCTCGCCCAGATGAGCACCGTTCCGATTTCGCTCGACGGCGACGCGCTCGCGGAAATGAATCTCTCGGCCGATATGCCGATTTCGGTGCAGCTCAAGAATACGACGCTGGCCGGCATCTTGGACGAAGCGCTGACCGCCCGTGGATTGGGCTGGCGAGCCGCGGGGCACCAAATCGAAGTCGGCCGCGCGCCGTCGCAACAACTTCGCCGGGTGCGTTATTCGGTGTCGGATCTGACCGGCAACTCGCCGGAATCGCGGTTGCAGTTTGCGGAACTGGTGCATGCGCTGATCGAGCCGAGCGGCTGGTCGGAAGCGGACGGGTCGGCGACGAGCGTGTGGTCGGATGGGGCGCTGATGGTGACGGCCGATGCATCGGCACACGCCCAGATGCTCGTGTTTTGCGAAAAACTGCGTCTCGCCCGCGGTTTGCCGCTGCGAAGTCGCGTGCCGGCCGAGCGATTCCATCTCGATTCGCGCACCGCCCACGCGAAAGCGGGCCTCAATGTGCCGATCACTGCAAACTTTGCCCGGCCGGAGTCACTGGAAAAAATTCTCGGTTATCTACAAAGCACGACGCATTTGAATCTGCTCATCGACCATGCCGCGCTCGCCGCCGACGGAATTTCGGCCGAGAGCGAAGGCGCTTTGGTTGCTCAGCAGCAGCCGTTGAGCCAGGCGCTGGCCGCGCTGCTGGAGCCGATGGAATTGACCTATCGCGTGATCGACGACCGAACGATCGAAATCACGACACCCAAGGCGGCGGCGGCCCGCGCGGAAGTCGAATTCTATCCGGCCGGCGATCTGCTCGCCGCGGGAAGCGAAGCGCACGAACTCGTGGCACGGATCACCCGCGAGCTTGCTGCCGCCGACCAAGCTGGGCCCCGCAATCCGGCGGCGCCGCGGCCCTCGATCCAGTTCGACGCGCCGAGCAAGTACTTGATCGTGCGAGCGCCGCAGAACGTGCAACATCGCATCGAAGCGCTGCTCGGAAGCTGGCGCATTGCGAAGCAATAAATGCTTCTGCTGCCCATAATCTTCACGAGCTATGCAAACTCGAGCCTGAATGGCTCATTCTACCAAACTTGAGCCTGAAAGGCTCATTCCGTCAGCCCAGGGCGGAGCCGCGTGAGCGGCGTAGCCCTGGGAATGTGGTGCAACGCATAGTCCGGCCCTGAAGGGGCCGTTCCACAATTCGTGGCGCCTTGTTGAAGGGCCCTGTCAGGGCCGACGCTGTGACGGTGTTTTTCCGGCCTCGCCTTACCAGTGGAACTGGAACGTGCCTTCGAGCGAGCGCCATAATCGCGCGCCGAGCGATTGGCTGGGAGCATCGATTTTGGCCCGGCCTGCGGAGCGGTCGCGTAGCGGAATCGGGTGCTCATCGAGCGTGATCCGGGCTTGATACATCGTCTCGAGCGGATGCACCATGCCCGAGGCATCGACGCGGCTCGGCAGTTCGCCGAGATCGGCCAGCTCGCGCGGAGCGACTTCGAGATCGATCTGGGCCACCGCAGTCACTTTGCCGTGCAACGTATCAGCGGGCAATTCGTCGAGTTTGATCGCGACGCTCGCCCCGGGGCGCACGAAATCGACATCCGCCTGATCGATCACCGCCACGGCCTCCAGCTTGCTCGGATCGCCGACGAGGCAAAACGGAGTGCCCGTTTCCAGATAGGCCCCGAGATTGATTGGGTCGAGCGGCGTGTTTGACCAGCCGGGCAATTCGCCCCGCGGCTCGCCCTGCCGCGCGTCCGCCGAACGGCTGCGTGGGGGAAGGACCGTGCCGGAGCGCGGGGCCACGATCGTAAGCCGCTGCCGGTCTTCCAAGCGACGCTTGAGCCGCTCGCTCAGATCGGCCACGGCCTTTTGCGCGGTGGGAATTTCTGCCGCGGCAACGGGATCGCCCCCCTGCTGCCGCAGGATGTTCTGCAAATGAAGTGATTGAGTATTGAGATCGCCTTGAAGCTGGGCGATTTCCAAATCCATTTCGCGATTCTCGAGCCGAGCGAGCGTTTGCCCGACCGTGACAACATCGCCCGCTCGCACGGATTCCAACAGCCTGCCCGACACGTCGACATACACACGTGCGGCGTCGGCCGGCTCCAACACCACGGGCGCCGCGACGCGATGCGGCAACGGGACGCTCAGCACTGCCGCGATCGCCAAACAGGCTCCGCCGGCGAACATCGCCAGCCGGCCCCAATGCACTTCGTCGCGCCGATGCTGGTTTTTCAAAAATCGGACTCCGCTCGCAGCGGGCATCCCGACCATCGCTCCGACGGCCGTCAGCGCGATCAGCAGCACCAATGGATCCAACCCGTACGGCGAGAGCACACGATGCATGAACCACACGATCAACACCACCACCATCAGCCGGTACAGCGCCGATAGCACGGAATACAGCGCCAGCCACCCCTGCCCATGGGCCGGCAACAGCCGATCTTCGACCAACTCGGCCCCGGCGGTAAAGCGAGCCAGCCAGCGCCGCCAGACACTCGAGGCCTGTTGCTGCAAATTCGGCACTTCAAGCAGATCGGAAAGGATGTAGTAACCGTCGTAGCGCAGAAGCGGATTGCCGTTGAGCAGCACCGTATTCACCGAGCAGACGAACATCAGATCGAGGCAAAGCGAATTCAAGAGGCCGTTGCCGGTCGACCACCACACGAAGGTGGCCAATGCGGCGATCACCATTTCAACGACGATCCCGGCCGCGCTGATCGCGATCCGCTGCCGTTTGTCGCCGAGCAGCCAGGCGTCGGACACGTTGCAATACAGGCAGGGCGTGAACACCAGCAGCATGAAGCCGAGCTCGTGGCAGCGGCCGCCGAAATGCCGGCAAGTGAGGGCATGCCCGATCTCGTGCAACACCTTCACCGAACCGATCGCCGCGGCAAGCCAGAACAAATTTCCGGCCCCGAAAAACGCCCGGAAATCCGGCAACCGCGCTTGAAGCGTTTCGCAGTGAACTCCCGCGAGGACGATGGCCGACAGGACGACGAGCGCGCAAACAAACGCCATGGCGCGGGAAAAGATCCAGCGCGTCGCCGGTTCGAGGCGGCCCAAGAATGCGTCGGGATCGATCCCGCGAAACTGCAACGCCAGCACATTCGCAAGCTGCTCCAGCATTTTCTGCCAGCGCTGTTTTCGCCGGCGCTCGAGCAACTCGGCCGCCTGGCCGCTGGAATCGGCGACGATCAGGCCCTCTTCGTGCAGTCGCCCCAGATAAGCTTGCAGGCGCTGCGGATCGAGCCGCCGCGGGGCAAACCGCCGCTCGAAGCGCGATTGGATCTCGTCGATGCTCGTTTGCCCATCGAGCATGCGCAACACGAAGTATTCCTCCTCGCGCAACTGGAAGTAGCGCAGCGCAAGCGGGTCCTTCACGCTCCATTGCGGCCGGCCGCGCATGGCAACGGCTCGCATTTCCAAATCGGGCCGCATCCGCATCGAAAGCGGTCGAGCGGTCGTGGAAAGGGCGAGAGGCAGCAAGGGAGGGCGAGGGTGAGGGTGAGGGTGAGGGGACAGAGCCATGGGCCCTGGAATTATATTGGCACAAACGAAGCCGCGCCGACAGGCCGACGCCGGGATGCCGACCTTCGCGTGCCCTCAACCGCTCCCGAAGTGGGCGGCTCAGCCTTGATAGCCGGCGCGGATGTCGTCGTAGGAACGGAGCTCGTAGCCGATGCCGACGAAATCGAGCACGCGCGTCAGTGCCCGCAGGGCAACGCCCATGCCGTCGGGTCCGCTTGCGCCGCCGTATTGACCGCCCGACTTCAGATGCGGCTCGAGTTCCAGGAAAACGCCCGGAATTCCTCGGCGCCGCAATCGCTTTTCCAGCGCCGGGATCGATTCGCTGAAGTCGCGGAGAATCTCTTCGTAGCCGCTGTTGCCCATTCCGACCGGAACGAAATTGCGCAGCGATGCTTCGTCGACCGGCGCGCTGCGGGCCGAGGCCGCGCGAGTCTTGCTCTTCGTTGCCGACGAGCCTTTTGGCGCGCCATTCGCCCCCCACTTCTTAGCTGGCCGGCTGCGGCGAACCGCGCGATAGTCTTTGACGTGCATCCAGCCAAGTGCCGGCTTCATCGCCAAGTAATGGACAAACACCTCGCTCGTGGAAAAGCCCTGGCAGACGAGATTTGCCGCGTCGAACACCAACACCAGCGCCGGATGGTTCACCTGCCGATGGATCTCGGCGAGGATCAAGCCGTCGCGGCCGACCAGATTCGCTTCGACTTCCAATCCGAACGTCAGATCGGAGCGATGGCACATTTCGGCGATCTGGCCGATCTGATCGACGGCCTGCGCTAAATGTTTCCGCGGATCGTCGGCGGCCGGCGGATAAAACGAAAATCCGCGGATCAGTTTGGTTTCGAAGGCGTGGGCCAATTCGCAGGCCCGGCGCACTTCCTTGGCCAAATAGCGATCGAAAGGGACATAGCGATTCTGCGTGCCATCGTCGATATCCAGCAGTTTCACCTTGCCGATCGGCGAACCGATCGATGCGACGCTGAGATCGTATTCGTCTTCCTGATGCCGGATTTTCTGGATTTCTGCGGTCGTGAGCTGCAAGACATTCTTGACGCCGCGGCCGGCGTCGATCGCACGCAAGCTGTAGTAGTGCAACCCCAGGGCCGCAAACGGAGCGAATTGCTCGACGGCCGTCTTGTGATAAGCGGCTTCGTCGGCGAATCCGCTGAGAATGACTTGGGGTTTGTCAGCCATGCGCAATCGGGCCTCCGGTGGAGATCGACGAGTTAGGGAGAATCGGTGAGGCACTATTGTGGAGCGACACCGCGCGACACGCAAGGGAGGCAAGCGGTAGACCGGTAGGGCCCGGCCGAAAAACAGTTTCTCCACAGACCCCTCTCCCCTTTCAATGGTAGCAGCCACACTCCGTGTGCCGGCTGGCCCGCTCTTTGCGCAACCCGCCGCGGAGCGCAGACGGCACACGGAGTGTGCCTGCTACGTTGGTTGCGGCCCAAGGCCGCTCTGGTGTGCCGATGGCTCTGCCAATGGCACTCTCGCGGAGCTCCAAAACTTCTCCGCAGGTTATGGAGAAGTTCATCGGTAAGAAGCGAACATTCGCAATCTTTGCCCGGCGAGACGGCCCAATGTAGCAGGCACACTCCGTGTGCCGTCTGCCCCGCTCTTTGCGCAACCCGCCGCGGAGCGCAGACGGCACACGGAGTGTGCCTGCTACGTTGGTTGCGGCCAAAGGCCGCTCTGGTGTGCCGATGGCTCTGCCAATGGCACACTCGCGGAATTCCAAAGCCTCTCCGCAGGTTATGGAGAAGTTCATCGGTAAAAAGCGAACGTTCGCAATCTTTGCCCGGCGAGACGGCCCAATGTAGCAGGCACACTCCGTGTGCCGTCTGCCCCGCTCTGTGCGCAACCCGCCGCGGAGCGCAGACGGGAGAAATACATCAGGAAGATACGAACGTTCGAAATCTTTGCCCGGCGAGGCGGCTCAATGTAGCAGGCACACTCCGTGTGCCGTCTGCGCCGCTCTGTGCGCAATCCGCCGCGGAGCGCAGACGGCACACGGAGTGTGCCTGCTACGTTGGTTGCGGCCGATGGCCGCTCTGGTGGGCCACGGGCTCTGCCAGCCTCGGTGGCCGCCTCGCTTACGCTTCGGGCTAGTGTGGGGCACTGAATAATCCGGGCTAGCATTCGCAATTGGCGGCTGGTTTCAAAGCCACGGAACTCGCCTTGCCTTTTTCTGGATCGTGCGGGAGGATGCCCGCCATGCCTTACATCACTCGACATCGGCTGGTACCAGCCGAATCTCGCCGCCATTGGCAACGCCTTGCGTTACCGATCTTATTCGCAATTACGGTCTTATGTGTTTCGTTGGGCACGATTTGCAATCGCGCAACCCGTCAGAGAAACGCAGTCAAGATCATTGAAAAGGCAGGCGGCAAGGTTTGGTACGACTACCAGGTTGCCGAAGAAGGTCCCTTTGGCGGGGCGGCGGGTCCGGCCACCGCTCCAACTTGGCTCAGAAATTGGATCGGCGTCGACTATTGTGCCACGGCGATCGGCGTTGTGCTAACGGATGAAGATGGAGTCAGCAAGAACGTATTTCGCGCGATCGGCGACTTGCCGCATTTGCGAACGGTCAGCTTATCGGGAATGGCAGTCACGGATTCGACGTTGTTGAACCTTCGAGATTTGGGCGATCTTCGAGAATTGACGATCTCCGATTCCTCGGTCAGCGATGCGGGGTGGAAACCTCTTGAACAATTGACTCGCCTAGAATTCTTGACCTTGGACGGCTCCAATGTCGACGACGCTGCATTGTCGCACATCAAAGGTTTGACACATTTGAAGGATTTGAAGCTCTTCACGACCGGCGGAGTCACGGACGCCGGTTTGAGCGATCTGCAGCGCCTTTCTCGACTCATGCACCTCACGCTATATTCGAGTGATAAGATAACGGATGCCGGAATGCAGTACATCAAACGCTTGCCTCGCTTGACACTGCTTGACATCGCGATGACCGGCGTCAGCGAAGCCGGCGTGCGCGACCTGAAAGAGGATTTGCCAACGCTGCGGATAATTCGCCGGTAGCGGAGGCGGGCAGCATGAGCTTGTTGCTTTCCTTCGCTCTCGACATTGCGATTGGGCTGCTGCTGAAGTGGGTGCGTGATTGAGCGGCAATCGCCTCCGCCGAAATCGCTGAACGAGAAAACCGGCAATTATCGAGGTTTGGCCGCGGCTGTCTCCGCGGGATCACCATGCAGCACCTTTTCGGTCCTGGCGGTGACTATCCTTCCGGCTTGATCCAATGCCGAGACCTCGACGGTGTAGATTCCGGGCGGCAGGTCAAACAGTTCCCAGTTTCCCGTCCAGACGTCGAAGCCGGAGCCGTCGAGCGTCTTGCGGTTTCCAGCGGTCGTTTTCCGCACCTTGCCGTTGCCGTCCAAGAGTTTGCCTTCGAACTTCGCCACGGCTTTATCGATGGTCGGCGAAATGCAAACGGCGCCATAGAGCCAGCCGTAATTTCCCGATTTCGTCAAGCTCATTGGCAGCAGCGCTTTGCCGAACGGCTTGAGGTCGCCGGGCTCGATTTTGTCGACGAGCCTCACTCGCCCGAAGGCTGAAGGCGTGGCCACGTTGTCAGGTGAGGAATAGACGAACGTGCGATCGGCCCGCGGGCCGCCGTCGCTGCTGCATAGTTCGCAGTCGATGCCGATTATTTCATCGGCCTTGGCTTTGAACTCCGGGAAGTTTGCCCAGGGCAACTTGAATTCGGCGGTCCAGCCCCAGGGCGTTTTCTCACCGGCGATTTCGACGCCGTGCAGCCTGAGGCCTTTGAAAGCCGGCAAGTCGCGCACCGCCCAACGAGGCTTGATGTCGGTCTTGGTGAAGGGGGTCCAGAACATGTGGAGCGAGCCGGGGCCGAATTGCGGTCCGCCGAGTTTGTCGCCACGGCGAGTGTCGAGATAGAATTCGACCGCGTCGCCGTCCCAGATCGCCGATCCGAAATGGGCCGGATGCTGATCGAGACAGCGAAGGCCGACGTAGAGATTGTCGTCGTCCCAGAGAAACAGGAATTCCCCTCCCCGGTTCGCGAAGTCGGGATGTCCGATATTGACCGGCGTGACGAACGCCCTATCCCAATCGTCGAGCTTGCCGTCCATCTTGACCGGCTTCGTGGCTTTCGGAATCAGGCCGACAATCGGCTTCTGCTGAGCGAACACGGCAGAAGAAACCGAGTTCAACAACACGGCGATCAACAGGCCCGCGCGCGGGAGATTCATGTCGCGGCTCCGAAAAGCAGGGATGCGCAGCTTCGCCGCATCGTAGCCAGCAAAGCAGCACGCTGCAACCCAACCGGCTCCTCGCCGCTCCTCGCTCGTCGTTGCTTCTCGTGTACGCCCGTCATGTTGGACACGCAATGTCTCGGGCGTCGGGCTACCGGTGGTGTGTCGCTGCCGCAGGGAGCCAGTGCCCACGGCGAGTCGCCATCTTGCACGCACGGCCGCGTCGAGAAGCGGGGCAGTTTGCCGAAAACGTTTTCGAGCACAATGTCGCCTTCCCGCGATTCTTTTGCTGGTGAGGTCTCGTGCGAGGCAAGTTGGCACGGCCGAAAAATAAGTTCCGCTGTTCAAACCCCTCACGCTGCCCTTTCCCGCAAGGGAAGAGGGGTCGGTGGAGAAGTTATTTTTCGGCCGAGCCTTAGGTCGGAAGAAGTCGACGCGTAAACCCCGCCCAAACTGCCAGTCCGGCAACGGCAAGCGCGGCCAGCAACAGCGTCGGGGGTTCGGGCACTACGGCGAACTCGCTGTTGTGATTCAGCACTGCCCACGCATCCTGGTCCGTTGGATCGACGCCCCAGGCGCCGAGGATCTCGTTTAGTTGCGCATTGCTCAAGCTTCCGATCGTCGCCGCCGTCCACGGCGCACCATAATCCTCAGTCATTAGCAATGGATAACTAGAATTGCCATCGAGACTATTGAGAAATGCGACAAACGAGCCCACGTAGCTTGGCGTCGAGTTGGCTGATGTAACGATTCCGCCGGTATCGCCGGTGTTGGCATGTTGCCACTCGGCGATACCGTTTCCACCACCGTTTGGATTGAGCCAAGCCAGGTAGACGCCTCCGGCGGCTGCCGTCGTCGCCTCACTGGAACCGAGGGTCGCGGGATCGAACGTCAGTTGCAACACGAATGGATCGGATTGCACTGGTCCGTCGGTCGGGCTTCCCGTCGCGGCCGAGGCCATGCCGTAGAGATTCACGACGTCGCTGATCAACGGGGATGCCGGCGAACCACCTTCAGACATGGGGGTTTCGGCGAGTGTGCGGTTTCGCCAGGTCATCGACACGCTCGCAGCATCGTTGGCCGTGAACGAGCCGGAGTTGTTTCCTGCCAATATCGTCGCGACGGTGTTTTCGATCGGACCGCCGACGGTGGTGCCGCTGGTCTGCGATGCCACCTGCGTGGATACCCCGGCGTAGCTGCCGCCGACTGCGTAGGAATAGCTGAGCACCGTGCCGCCGAAGGTTCCGCTTCCGGAATTGTCGATGGTTGCGGCGCCTGGGCCCGGGCCGGGGGCGAATGCGACGCCTGAAAATCCGGAATCGCCGGTGGCGGTGGCGAGGGTGATCGGCGCGCCGAAACTGCCAGTGCCGGAGGTGCCGGAGTCGAATGTGAACAGGTCTTTTACAAGCGAATTATCGGGGGCCCAGCCGGCTGCGGCGCTGCTGCCCGTCGTGGCATACAGCGTAACGGTGTTGCCCGTCTGAATGCCGGTGAGACCGACGAATGAACCGCCGAGGCTGGCGACGTTGGTCCATGTTGCGGCGCTGCTGCTGTAGGTCCATTCTTGCAGGCCGACGGTCGCATCGGCGACGAACATCGTGTTCGGGCTGGTGAAGAAAAAGGCATAGGTGTTCGGGGCGGTGGTCGCCGTCATGCCGGGGAGCATCGTGCCGGTCGGTTTGCCGCTCGCGGGCTCGGCGGGCGAAAACTGTTCGACGCCCAGGTCCGTCTTATTCGAGGAAGCAAGCAGTTCATTCACGCCCGTCGGCGAGACGGCGGCGGGAACGATCGATAGCGAGCGCAAATTCGAAGCGTCGATATTTTTAGTGGAGAGCGCCGTGGAATCGCTTGAACCAAGCGTGGTGTAGACAAGCCCGTTCGGACCGGCGATCCAAACTTCGTTGCCGTCGTCGGAAGTGGCGCTGCGCGTGTTGTTGCCGCCGAGCGCGTCGGTCGTGGTCGTGGTGTCGATGCTGCCGGCGTTGTTGATCAGCCCGACGGTGGATTCGCCCTGCGTGGTTCCGCCGACACCCACGTCGTATCCGGCGCCCACTAGGAATTGCCCATTCGCCGAAAGCGACAGTTCGCCTTCGGATGCGGCGGTTCCTCCGAGGGTGAGCGGGTTGTTCGAACCGCTGGCGGCTGTCGGCAGCGCCAATTGTTGCACCGAGGCGCCCGACGTGCTGATTTCGTCGAGAAACGCGGCGGTGCCTTTATTCGTGAGTGCGGTGCCGCTGCCTGTGGCGCCGATCTGCGTGACGACCAAATCGCCGACGCTGAATTCGGTGCTCCAAGCCGCCCGCTCTTGCGACGCTAAAACGACAGCAAACAACGTCGCAACGGACGCTACGTGCGCCGCGGAAGCAATAGCTCGAGTTTTGCGAATCGGAGTCATTAGCCCTCGCTCGATGCGGTTGGCTGAACGGCGCCGCCCGGCGGGGGCGCAACGGTTTCCCGGTTCGAGCCGACAATACACCTTCCCCCGCCCTGAAAGAATTGCCGACCGCGAGGTCGATTATACTCGCTCGCCGCACGCAATTGTCTACGGTGCCATTTTTTTTCGAGACAACTCGCTCGATCGAGATCTGCCAGTCGCGGGGCATGCGTCGATCGTCACACGGCGTCGGCTTATACTTGCGCCATGGCAACGATTTTCGACGCTCTGACCGCCGCGCTGCGCCACCATCGCGAAGGCCGCCTGCGGGCAGCCGAGCAAATCTATCGGCAGATTCTTGCGGTCGAACCGAATCAACCCGAGGCGTGGCATTTGCTCGGCGTCGTTGCCCACCAAGCCGGCAATCACGCGATCGCGGCGGAATACATCGCCCGCGCGATCGGATTGAACGGTTCCGACGCGGCGATGCACAACAACCTGGGCGAAGCCCTCATTGCACTACGTCGGTTTTCCGAATCGGTCGAGCCCTACCGCCGGGCGATCGAGCTCAAGCCCGACTTTGCCGAGGCGCACAGCAATCTCGGCAACGCGCTGAAGGAACTCGGAAGAATCGACGAAGCGATTGCCAGCTACGGGCATGCTCTCCGGCTAAAGCCCGATTTCGCGGAAGCCCATTTCAATCTCGGCAACGCGGTGCGCGGACAAGGCACGCTTGAGGAAGCCGCCGGCTGCTACCGGCGCGCCATCGGATTCAAGCCCGGCTACGCCGAGGCGCATAGCAACCTTGGAAATGTCTTGACGATTCAGCGGAAGTGGGACGAAGCGGCGTCCTGCTTCCGGATTGCCGCCGAACTCCGGCCCGACTACGCCGAGCCACACAACAACTTGGGAAATATCCTCCGCGAACAAGGCAATTTGCCGGAAGCAGTCGCCCATTTCCGTCGGGCCGTGGAATTGAACCCCCGTTTTGTGAAGGCACACTACAACCTGGCCACCGCACTCGCGGAACAGGGCACGCTTGAGGAAGCCGCCGGCTGCTATCGCTATGTCGTGCAATTGCGGCCAGACCATGCCGAGGCCCACAATAATCTAGGCAGCGTGCTGGAAGAAATGGGAGAATTTGCCGGCGCTGAGGCAAGCTTCCGCGCCGCGCTGCGGTCCGATCCGAGATTCGCGCTGGCGCACTATAATCTAGCGGCGCTGTTGGGTGGCAATCTTCCGCCGGCCGATCTTGCCGGCCAGTCGCAACTATTGGACGATGCCGACCTCACCGTTTGCCAGCAAATGCTGCTGCACTTCGGCTTGGCCAAAGTGTTCGACGCACGCGGCCAATATACCGCCGCCGCCGAACACCTCACTCGGGCCAACGCGCGGCAGTTGGCCGCGCGCAATGAGAGCGGACGGGCCTACGATCCGAGCGAATTCGAAACGCTCGTTTCCCAAATGATCGCGGCCTGCCCGCCTGAGTTCTTCGAGCGCGTGCGATCTTGGGGGTCGGCGAGCGAAACGCCAGTGTTCGTCGTCGGGTTGCCGCGGTCGGGCACGACACTCGTCGAGCAGATTCTTGCCAGCCACCCGCAGGTTTTCGGGGCGGGCGAGCTGCCGCTGGTGCAGCAAACAATGACCCAGCTTTGCGGGCCGACCGCAAACATCGTCGCAGGCCTGGCACAACTTAGCCGGCAAGCCGCGGGCGAACTTGCCGCGCGGCATTTAGAGCGGCTTCGCGATTTCGACAGCGAGGCCGTTTGCATCGTCGACAAAATGCCCGGCAACACCTTGTTCCTGGGTCCGTTGGCGGTTCTGTTTCCCCGCGCGAAGGTGATTCATTGCCGTCGCGACTTGCGCGACGTCGCAGTTTCCTGCTGGATGACCTACTTCGATAAAATCCGCTGGGCCAACGATCCGCGGCACATTGCCTCGCGATTCCATCAGTACCAACGGCTGATGGCCCATTGGCGGCAGGTTCTGCCGGCCCCGATGTTGGAGATCGACTACGAAGAGCTCGTTGCGGATCTAGAGGGCGTCGCTCGACGGCTTGTCGCAGGGTGCGGACTCGATTGGGATCCGGCTTGCTTGGAATTCCATCGGACGAGCCGGCCGGTGCGAACCGCGAGTGCCGTCCAGGTGCGGCAACCGGTGTTTACCTCTTCGGCCGGCCGGTGGATGCGTTACCAGGAGGCGTTGGCCTCGCTGTTCGAAGAGCTTCGACGCGGGGCGGCGACCTGATCCGGCGAGCGTGAATCGTCAGCGTGCGCGGTGGCCGCGCAGCCGTGGAAAGTCGAAGCGAAGGCCCGCGGCGGGGCAAAACCGCAACGTCGCTCGGCTGTTTCTCGATCCCCGACAAAAATCGGCAAAATTTTGCTGAACTTTCGCGAGGGTTTGGTTAAGATTCTGCCAGCGTCTATTTCGACCGGGCGTCGCGGCGAATCTGGCTGATGGTCGCCCGCGGGGGGGAAAATCGATGTCAGAGGGCGTGCTCCGACTGCGCGCCGACTGAATTCGGATGGGAATCGAAAATCGAGGATCACATGGCAGCTAAGAATCGCGCCGCCCGCAGTCGCCGCCGGCGTCTGTCGTCTTCCGACCAGGGCTCTTCGAAGCGAGCGCGGCTTTCGCAAGTGCATCGCCTGGGATTGGAGTGGCTCGAATATCGGCGAATGCTCACCACGTCGCCGATTATCATCAGCGAAATCGCGCCAGCGGCAGTTTCCAATGTGGTCGATAGCGCGGGCGTCGCCGCCGATTGGCTCGAAATCACCAACACCAGCAGCACCCAGGCCGTGAATATGAACGGCTGGAAGCTCGAGTACGGCAACAGCTCGCCGACAATCTGGACGTTTCCCAACATGACGCTCGGCCCCGGCGAGGCCCGCGTCATTTTTTGCGATTCCAACTCGCAAACCGATCCGACGCAAGAATTGCACACGAATTTCAATCTCAGCAAATCCGGCAAAGATCTGGAGCTGGTCGACAATTTGGGCGACGTGATCTCGTCGTACGAACCGTATCCCGCCTCGACTTCGGGCATCTCCTACGGGATCGGCGAAATCGTCAACGAAACCTCGATCATCCCGGTCGGCGCCACGGCAACCTATTACGCTCCGACGAACGGCTCGCTGGGCACCACCTGGACCGAGCCGAGTTTCAACGATTCCACTTGGGCGTCGGGCCCGACCGGGCTCGGCTATGCGCAGTCCAACGGCTTCGCCACGACGCTCTACAAGGCGAACACCGGCAGCGTCGCGAATCTGGCTCAGGCCGAGACGGTGATCGACACGTCTTCGGAGGAAAGCTCGGTTACGAGCGACACCGAATCGGTCCTGAATTTCATGGACACCGGCGGTGGCGGGAATTTCGGCAGCGACAACCCGTTCCCCGGCATGACCGTCGGTGAGGGATCGAGCTACTATGTGTTGACGGCCACGGGAACGATCACGATCCCCTCGTCGGGCTACTACACGTTCGGCGCCAGTTCCGACGACGGGTTTTCGATGACCCTCACGGGCGCGAATTTCTTCGACGGCGCGAACACCACCACGGCCAGCGGCAGCACGATGGCCAGCGACGAGCTGCAAGGACCAACCAATACTTTCGCCACAACCTACCTCACGGCCGGAAGCTATCCGGTCAATCTGACCTATTATCAGAACGCCGGCGGCGCGGAATTCGAATTCTTCGCCGAAGCCAGTTCGGCGAGCGGAGTGATAACGTTCAATTCGAATTTTCAACTGGTCGGCAACACGTCGGCAGGGGGCTTGGCGGTCACCAGCGTGCCGTTCGCCGGAGGCGGCAGTTCGGCTACCTCGCCGATTGCCGCGGCAATTCAGACGAACGTCAAATCGACCGTTCAATCCGCGATTTCCACCGCTGGCGCCACTTCGCTCTACGTCCGGATGGACTTCGATGCTTCCGATATTTCCTCGCTGAGTTCGCTGACGCTGCAAATGCAATACGACTCGGGGTATGTCGCTTATCTGAACGGCGTCGAGGTGGCCAGCAGCAACGCGCCGGCAAATCCGACGTGGAACTCGCAGGCTTTGGAGTATCGCAACAGCCAAGTGCAATCGACCACTTTCGAAGACGTCGATCTTTCGTCGTTCTTGAATCCCGACACGACCGGCGCGCTGACGGCGACCGGCAACGTGCTGGCGATTCAGGTGCTGATGGCATCGCCGAGCGATCAGAGCCTGTTTGTGATGCCGGCGCTCTCCGAGATTTCGATCGCGCAATCCGGCTTGCACTTCTTCAACCAGCCTTCGCCGGGAACCTACAACACGGTGGGCACCTGGGAACCCGATCTGACGTTCAGCGTTCAGCATGGTTTCTACAGCGCGCCGTTTGCGTTGACGTTGTCGACGAGCATCTTCGGCGCGAAGATTTACTATACGACCGACGGTTCCGCCCCGAGCGCAACCAACGGCACGCTCTACAGCGGCCCGATCGCGATTTCCACGACGACCGATGTCCGCGCCGTCTCGATCATCGATGGAAACGCCGGCATCGTCTCGACCGAGAGCTACATCTTCCTCGCGGATGTGATCAATCAGCCGTCCGATCCGGCTGGATTTCCGACGACTTGGGGCGACAACGGCAGCGGCGAACCGCAGCCGGCCAACTACGGGATGAATCCCGCGATCACGCAAAATCCGCTGTACTCCGCCGGGTTGGAACAAGATCTGTTGTCGTTGCCCACGATTTCAATCACGACGGCGATCCCGAATCTCTTCTCGAGCAACTTGAGCCCGAGCACCAACTCCGGAATCTACACGAATCTGGATAATCTCGAGCAGAGCAATGGAGTCCAACTGGAGGTGCCGGCGTCGTTCGAGTATTTCAACTCCAGCGGTTCGATCAGTTTGCAAATCAACATGGGCCTGCAGATGGAAGGGGCCGTCGGACGAGATCCGCAATACGAGGACCACAATTTCCGGGTGCAGTTCTCATCGGCGTATGGGCCGTCCAGTCTCGATTTTCCGCTGTTTCCCGGCGACTCCGTCACTTCGTTCGAGAATATCGATCTGAAGGCCGGTTTCAACGATTCATTTGCCTGGGCCGGCTCGGGCAATGCGCCGGGCGACGCGGCGCAATACATGCGCGACATTTTCGCATCGAACAACATGCTGGCGATGAACGAACCGGGATTCCATTCGCAATACGTGTTCCTCTATATCGACGGGTTGTTCTGGGGCATGTATGAGATGATCGAGCGCCCCGACGCCGATTTCGCGGCGGCCTATCTGGGCGGCTCGCCCTCGCAATACGAAGCAAACAACGATGGCCACGAAGTCGACGGCAGCGCGACGAACCTGCCGTATTGGAATGAGCTGATGAATTTCCCCAGTTCGAACAATATGAACACGCTTGCGGCCTTCGAGCAGATCCAGGGAAACAATCCCAACGGCACGCCGAACTCGAGCTTCACCGATCTTCTCAACATGAACGATTACATCGACTACATGTTGAACAACCTCTATATCGGCAATACGGACTGGCCCTGGCACAACTTCTACGCCGCCATCGATACCGCCGACCCGACCGGTTTCGATTTTTTCAGTTGGGATGCGGAAATGTCGCTCGGGATCGACAATGGCGGCTTCGACAGCAGCCTCAATGTGAACGTGCTGGGCCTTGGACGCGATGGGTCCTCGACCTATTCCGGCGGCAACGGCGTGGCGGCGCTGTATGTCGACATGGCGTCGAATCCCGAATTCGACATGGCGTTTGCCGACCAGGTCCAGCAAATGTTTTTCAACAGCGGCGCGCTCTCGCCGGCTGCCACGATCGCGCGCTACCAATCGCAGATCAACACGATCGAACAGGCGATGGTCGCCGAATCGGCCCGCTGGGGCGATATTCCGACCAGCGCCGGTCCGATCCCCAACACCGAGGCGGGTTGGCTCAACGAAGCCGATTGGATCGTCGACACGTATCTGCCGCAGCGCACCAGCATCGTGCTCGCGCAATTGCAAGCCGCCGGTCTGTATCCCGATATTTACGCGCCGGATTTCTATGTCAATGGCGTCGACCAGTATGGCGGCACGTTCAATCCGGGCGACCACCTGACGATGTCGGCCTCGGGCCTGCCGGCCGGCGCTGTGATCTACTACACGCTCGACGGCACGGATCCTCGGCTCGTTGGCGGCGCCGTGAACACCGCCTCCGACGTGTACACCTACCTCCCCGGCCAATCTGCCCCGATCACGCTCGCGCAAGGCGAAGAAGTCCGTGCCCGCGTCTACGACAATGGCGCCTGGAGCGCCATTTCCGAAGCCGAATTCATCGTGAACCTTTCGTCGATCCGCGTCACGGAAGTCATGTACGATCCGCTCCCGGCCACGCAAGCTGAAATCAACGCGGGCTACACGAGTGTCGACGGCAAGGAAGATTTCGAGTTCATCGAGATTCAGAACACGAGTTCTGGCGCACTCCCCTTGCAAGGCTTGCAATTCACCAACGGCGTCACGTTCTCGTTCCCGAATGTCACCGTCGGCGGCGGCGATTACATGGTCGTCGTTGCCGATGAAGCGGCGTTTGATATCCGATACGGCGCCGAATTGGACGCCCAATTCGGAGCCGATTGGCAAAGCTTGATCGTGGCGGGCGAGTATTCGGGCCACTTGAGCAACAGCGGCGAAGAGTTGACGCTGACTTCGCCCGACGGCGGCGTCGTCCAGGATTTCACCTACAGCCCCGATTGGTATGCCCAAACGGCGGGTGGCGGGTTCTCGCTGCAGATTCGCAGCACCGCGCAAGGGGCCGCGCTCTGGAGTTCGGCCAGCGGCTGGGAGCCAAGCGGCGAGTTGAACGGCACTCCAGGCACCGGCGAATTGCTTTCGATTCCGCTGCCCGGCGCCATCGTGGTGAACGAAGTGCTCGCCAACCCGATCATCGCCGGCGGCGACCTGATCGAGCTGCACAACACCACGTCGCAACCGGTGAATGTCGGCGGCTGGTGGCTCAGCGACAGCAACTCGAATCTGACGATGTATCAGATCGCCGCCAACACGATCATCGCCCCCTACGGCTATCTGGTCGAAAGCGATGCACACAATTATGGTCCCGGCTCGGGCGATCCCGGCGCAGACACGCCGTTTGTCTTGAGCCCTGACGGCTTCGACATCTTGCTTTCGTCGAACGACGATGGCGCCGCCGGCGGCTATCAAGAAAGCCAGGCGTTCGGCGCCACGCCGCTGGGCATCTCCGCCGGTCTGCTCGCCGACTCGACGGGCAGCACGGATTTCGTGCTCCTTTCGAGCCCGACCTTCGGCACCGAACCGAATTACACCGGCGCCGCCAATGTCGCGACGGCGTACGTTTCACCGATCGTCATCAACGAGCTGATGTACGATCCGTCGCAGCCGACCGCTGCCGAAACGGCGGCCGGCTTCACCGACAGCGACGATTTCGAGTTCATCGAACTCTACAATCGCTCTTCGACTCCGCAATCGCTCACCAACTACTATCTCGGTAGCGGAATCGGCTTCACATTCGGCTGGTATTCGGATGGCGATCCCGGCGAATATTGGACGCTGGAACAAGGCGCCACCGCCACCTGGACCACCGACGCCCTCGGCGCCGGCACGTACACCGTTTACGCCGACTATAGCCTCACCGATCAGACTGGCGCCGCGCGCAAGGTCGATAGCGACGCCCAATACACGATCCTCTATCCCGGCGGATCACAGACGGTCACGATCGATCAAAGCACCGCCGTCGACGGCAAACTCGATCTGGGCAGCATCACCACGACCGGCGCCGGACAGATTCAAGTCGAGCTGACTCGCGGCGCATCGGCCAGCGCGACGGAATGGACGATGGCCGATCAGGTCGAATTCGTTTCGTCGGCCGTCGATCTTACGGTCGGCAATCCGGCGGTGGACTCTTTCTCGATGCAAAGCGGCCTGACCACGCTCGCTCCGGGCGGATATGTCGTTTTGGTCAGCGACTACGCGGCATTCAATTTCCGCTACGACATTGCGGCGAACGATATTCCCGTTGCCGGCGTCTATTCGGGCCATCAAAGCAACAGCGGCGAATTGATCGCCCTCGAAGAAGCCGGCCCCGCGAATCCGACCACCGGGTTCGTTCCCTACTACCAAACCGATCTGGTCGATTACGGCGATGATTCGCCTTGGCCGACCATCGCCGCCGGCGAGGGACCGTCGCTCGTTCGGCTCCGCCCGGCCGATTATGGCAACGACCCCGACAATTGGATGGCGGGCAATGTCGGCGGCACGCCGGGCGCCGTGAATATCGCCTACGATCCGATCGCCCCCACCGTGCCGGCCAATCTCGCCGCCGTTGCCAATGCCAGCAGCGGCGCGATCGTGCTTTCTTGGACCGCCTCGGCCGATCCGCGCAGCGACGTGGCCGATTATGTGATCTATCGAGACGGCACGGCCATCGGCACTTCGGAAACAACCTCGTTCACCGATACGACTGTCACCACGGCCACGAACTACACCTTTACCGTCAGCGCCGTCAACCGCGACGGCGTCGAAAGCGATCAGTCGTCGTCGATCGTTGCCGCATTGCCGGGCATCACTTCCTACGACTGGATCGACCCGAACGATATCGAAATCTACTTCAACGAGCCGCTCACCTCGGCCTCGGCCGGCACGCTCGCGAATTATTCGATCAGCGGCGGAATCACGTTCACCGCCGTCGCGCTTTCGCTCGACGACACGAAAGTCACGCTGACGACCAACACGGCCCTCGCCGCCGGCAATGCGTTCACGATTACGATGCATAATCTGGCCACCGCATCCGGCGACATATTGCCGAGCACGGTGCAGCTTTCGGGCATCTTCCAATACCCGACCGGCACGATTCTGGATCAAGTCTGGGACAATCTGGACGGCGGCGACACCGTCGGCGATCTTACGAATCCGGCATTGAATCCCGATTATCCGAACAATCCGACCTATTCGACGTATCTGACTTCCTTCGAAGCCCCCAATACCACCGGCATCGACGACTACGGCCAGCGAGTTCAAGGCTATATCTATCCGCCCACGACGGGCTACTACACATTTTGGATCGCCAGCGACGATGAGAGCGAGTTGTTGCTCTCGACCAATGCGAGTCCGGCCAATGCGGTGCAGATCGCCTATGTGTCCTCGTACACGGCCTATCGGCAATGGACCGCGGAGTCGAACCAGCAATCGGCGCAGATTTATCTCGTCGCGGGGCAGCGCTATTACATCGAAGCGCTGATGAAGCAAGGGGACGGCGGCGACAATCTGTCGGTGGCCTGGCAAATTCCGGGAACCACGTTCAACACCAGCAGCGGCGGACCGATTCCCGGCACGTATCTGGCTCCTTACGGTGGCAATCTCGACCTGACTCAACCTGCCGCTCCGGCGAATCTTCAGGCCAAGATCACCGGCGCCAACAACCAGATCACGCTCAGTTGGTCGCCCGTCATCGATCTCACCAGCGGAATCGCCGACTATGTGATTTATCGCAACGGTCAGGAGTACGCCACGACAACCTCGACCACCTTCACCGACACGCAGAACATTGCCTCGGAGAATCTCGACACGTACGAGGTGGCCGCGGTCAATTGGGACGGCATCCAAGGCGCGGAATCCGCCGCGGTCTCGCTTTCGCCGCTCGGCATCGCTTCGGTGACGACGATCAACAACACGACCGTCGCCGTCAAGTTCACCGAGCCGGTCGATCCGGCCTCGTCGCAAGTTGTCGCCAACTACCAGATTCCGGGCTTGACGATTTCGTCCGCCGCGCTGCAGTCCGACGGCATCACCGTGCTGCTGGCCACTTCGACGATGACCAGCAGCAGCTATACCGTCTCGGTTCGCAATGTCGACACGCTCGAGGGCCAGCTAATTCCGACGCTGAGCGATTCGTTCACGAATGCCGGTGTCGGCTGGGCTGTCACGGTGTATGAAGGCAATTCGAATATCACGGTTTCGACCGTCGAAACCGCCGAGCAACTGATCGAAACTTCCTCGGATTGGGCAGTCACGCCAATCGCGGCATCGCCATCCGTCATCAATTATTCGACCGGCAACACCGGCACCGAAGGCGACTTTGGCAACGACAATCCGCTACCGGGCCAAAGCTCCGTCCAGAACAATGTCTACAACTACGCCCTCACCGCGACCGGCCAAATTTATATCCCAACTGCCGGCACTTATACGTTCGACGGCAACACCGACGACGGCTTCATGCTGACCATCGTCGGCGCGAATTTCATCAGCGGCACGGGCGACACCAGCGTCAGCGGCGATTCGTTCGAGTACGACGCCACTCGCGGCGCTGCCGATTCGCTGGGTGTGGCCAATTTTGCCACCGCCGGCTATTACTCGATCAGCCTTGTCATGTTCAACGACGGCGGTCCGTCGGGCGCTGAAATCTCGGCCGCGGCGGGCACTCAAACGGCATTCAGCAGCAGTCTGTTCCATCTCGTCGGCGACACGGTCGATGGCGGCCTGGCAATGGGCGGTTTCTATGCCCCCGCTCCCTTCACGGCCGCGGTAAACCCGCTCACCACCAACGACACCAGCCCGAGCCTCACAGGATCGACGAATAGCACATCGGTGAATCTCACGGTCCGAGTCAACGGTGTTTATTATGCCGTGACGAACAGCAACGCGGCCTGGACGCTGCCGCCCGGCGATATCCAGCCCGCGCTCGCCAACGGCACCTACACCGTCCTCGTCGAGGCATCGTCCGCCTCAGGCCAAACGGCATTCAACACCGACCTCGATCAACTGACGATCGACACCGCGGGTCCCACGGTGAATGTCATCGCGCCCGTTCCCTCGGCGATCACGACCCCGCTCAGCTCGATCGCCATTCATTTCGGCGAGCCGGTCGAGGGCTTTAGCTTGCAGAACGTGCAATTGACCTTCGATGGCTTGAGCGCCCCGCTCGCCGGAGCCACGCTGACCACGACCGACAATCAGAATTGGACCCTCGGCAATATCAGCGGTCTTACTGCTCAAGATGGCTCCTACCAGCTTACGGTGAATGCCCAGGGTTGGGCGGTTGACGACGCATCGGGCACCGCTCTGGCCACTTCGGCGACCGCTTCCTGGAGTCTCTACACGCCGCAAGTCGCCAATGAGGATGTGTTCTACTTCGGCTCGACGAAGTGGGACTCGGCGGCCAACAATGGCGTCGGCGACACGGCCGCGAACCCGAGTGTCGATTTCGGGGCCGTCGCCACCGACAAGACGGCGTTGCAGCCC